>NZ_JBFUJE010000190.1:0-7265 GCF_056401535.1 Luteibacter sp. P4_E6
TCGTCGCGCTCCTCCGGTACCTGGCCCCCGGATTCCTCGTGACCTGGGTGTACTTCGGGCTGACTCCGCACGAAAAACCTTCTCAGTTTGCACTCGAAAATCTGCTCGCCATGCGCGTCGGCGAATGGCATGCGTTCGGATACTGGACAGCCAACAGCCACATGTTCGCTGGCGCGTTGACGGCACTTGGACTGGGACTGTTCGTTGCCACGATCACCAACCACGATCTGGTACATGGCGCACTGCGGAAGCACAACGTCACCACGAGAACATCGCATCCCTGCGAATGGTTCACCATTTTTTCGGATTATTCGCAATTCGTCGTGTTGCACCTCAGGGACAAATCCACGGTTTATGGCTGGCCAGTCATCTGGCCCTCGAACGCTGAGAAAGGCCATTTTCTAGTGACGGACGCCACTCGCAAACTTCCCGGCACCGCGGGGAACATTTCACACAGTTACGCGATGGTGATAAATGTGGCCGACGTGGCGCTCGTCGAGTTCGCGACGCCGAAGGAGAACGACAGTGAGTAAACCAGACCGCCAGACCCCCGACATCAATACGCTTTTCTACGGCCGTTTCTACAATGCAAATCCGCCGCCGCCATACCCGACCCCGCCGCCACCGCCGAGCTTCTTTCAGGCCTCTGCTCGGAATGCCCGAGTGCCGCGACCCGAGGCGCCGCCTGGCTACCGCTGGGTCCTTATCGCTGTCGAAGACATCGATCCCCGCTAACAAAAAAGCCACGGCGCGAGCCGTGGCTTTTTTGTCGAACAACAACGCCAGCAATCAGACGTTAAAGCGGAAGTGCAGCACGTCGCCTTCCTTGACCAGGTATTCCTTGCCTTCCAGGCGCAGGCGGCCGGCTTCCTTGGCACCCTGCTCACCCTTGAACTTGATGAAGTCGTCGAAGGCGACCGTCTCGGCGCGGATGAAGCCACGCTCGAAATCGGTGTGGATCACGGCGGCGGCCTGCGGCGCGG
Organism: Luteibacter sp. P4_E6; assembly: GCF_056401535.1. Lineage (NCBI taxonomy): Bacteria > Pseudomonadati > Pseudomonadota > Gammaproteobacteria > Lysobacterales > Rhodanobacteraceae > Luteibacter > Luteibacter sp. P4_E6. The sequence goes on from NZ_JBFUJE010000190.1 coordinate 984, forward strand.
TGGAGCCGGCGCGGACCTGCCAGGCGCGGACTTCCTTCTCACCGGCGGTGAAGTAGGTTTGCAGGCCAAGCAAGCGGTAGCCGGCGCGAATGACGCGGTTGAGGCCGGGCTCTTCGAAGCCAAGGTCCTTCAGGAACTCGTCGCGGTCGGCGTCTTCGAGCTGGCCGAGCTCTTCCTCGATCGAGGCGCAGACCGGCACCACTTCAGCACCTTCCAGCGCCGCGTGTGCGCGCACGGCGTCCAGGTGCGGGTTGTTCTCGAAGCCGTCTTCCGCCACGTTGGCGATGTACATCAGCGGCTTCATCGTGATCAGGAACATGTCACGGACGAGCGCCTTCTCTTCCGCATCGAGACCGGCCGAGCGCGCCGACTTGCCCTGGTCGAGGGCGACGCGAAGCTTCTCCAGCACCGGCTTCTTCGCCGTCGCCTCCTTGTCGTTGGCCTTGGCCGCGCGCGTCGCACGGTCCAGTGCCTTCAGCACGGCTTCGAGATCGGCCAGCGCCAGCTCGGTGTCGATGGTTTCGATGTCGGAGATCGGGTCGACCTTGTTCGCCACGTGGATGACGTTGTCGTCTACGAAGCAGCGGACCACGTGCGCGATGGCGTCGGTCTCGCGGATGTGAGCGAGGAACTTGTTACCCAGGCCCTCGCCCTTCGACGCGCCAGCCACGAGGCCGGCGATGTCGACGAATTCCATGGTGGTCGGAATGACACGCTGCGGCTTCACGATATCCGCGAGCTGGGTCAGGCGAAGGTCCGGCACAGGAACGATGCCGGTGTTCGGCTCGATAGTGCAGAACGGGAAATTCGCCGCGGCGATGCCCGCCTTCGTCAGCGCGTTGAACAGGGTGGACTTGCCGACGTTAGGCAAGCCGACGATGCCGCATTTGATGCCCATGGCGATTAAGGTCCGGTAGAAGTGATTGGTGCGGTCAGGCGACCGTATGCAGGCGTTTCATCGCCTCTTCGAACTTGCCATCCAGCGCCAGCGGCAGCACGTCGAACGCGCGCCCGATGCCGTGCATGATGGCGTCCTCGTCGGCCGCATTGGGACGGCCGAGCACCCACGGGGTGACCTTGTCCTTGTGCCCCGGATGGCCGATGCCGATCCGCAGGCGGTGAAACTTGCCGTGGCCGAGATGGGCCACGATGTCGCGCAATCCGTTCTGGCCGCCGTGGCCGCCATCGAACTTCATGCGGACGGTGCCGGGCGGGAGGTCGAGCTCGTCGTGTGCGACGAGACACTCTTCCGGCGCGATCTTGTAGTAGCGCAGCGCCGAAGCAACGGCGATGCCACTCTTGTTCATGAAGGTCGCGGGCTTGAGCAGCCAGACGGTCTCGCCACCGAGGCGCAGCTTGCAGGTTTCGCCATGCAGCTTGCCGTCGAAGGTCCAACGCTCTCCCTGATCCATCGCCAGGGCGTCGACACACCAGAACCCGGCGTTATGCCGGGTCCTGACGTATTCGGCCCCGGGGTTACCGAGGCCGACGATGAGACGTAGTGTTGCCATTGTTTCATCAGGCTTTTGTAGGAGCCGATTTATCGGCGATGGCTGGGCAATTGGACGAATCGGCATCGCCGCTCCGTTGGTTTTCGCCGATGAATCGGCTCCTACATTGCCCTGATCGCCGGTGAATCGGCTCCTACATTTGCCTAATTACTTCTTGTCGGCCGGCTTGTCTTCGGCAGCCGGTGCTTCCGCGCCTGCAGCCGGTTCCGGATCGACTTCTTCCTGGACCGACGCGACGGTCACGACGGCAACGTCGTGTTCCTTGCCCAGGCCCAGTTCCGGGATTTCCACACCGGCCGGCAGCTTGAGGTCGGACAGGTGGACGATATCGCCGGCGGACAGCTTGGCCAGGTCGAGTTCGATGAACTCCGGGAGGTCCTTCGGCAGGCACGAGACGGTGACTTCCGTCAGGTTATGCGAAATGACCAGACCGGCGGTCTTGCCGGCGGGCGACTTTTCCTGGTTCAGGAAGTGCACCGGCACGGCGACCTTGAGGACTTCGTTCTCGTTGACGCGCTGGAAGTCCATGTGCAGCATGAGCTGCTTGAACGGGTGCTTCTGCCAGTCCTTGATCAGGATCTTCTGCAGCTTGCCGTCGACCGTGAGGTCGATGACCGAGGAGTAGAAGGACTCGAAGCGCGAGCCGAGCAGGACGTCGTTATGCAGGACCTGAACGGCCTGCGGTGCTTCGGTGCCGCCATAGATGACAGCCGGTACGTAGCCAGACAGGCGGAGGCGGCGGCTCGCACCCTTCCCCTCGACCTTGCGGCTGGTAGCCGTGAGCTTGTGATTCGTTGACATGGTGTTGCCTCAGTGTTGAAAGCCGCCTTCCGGCGACTGGTAAAGGGCTCCTCCGCGACCAGGGGAGCCCGAAAAACGATACGTCAGTCGATGTAGAGCGAGCTCACCGATTCGCCAAAGGCGATGCGGCGGATCGTCTCCGCGAGCAGTTCCGCTACCGACAACTGGCGGATTTTCGCACAGTCGCGGGCGTTGTCGCGCAACGGCAGCGTATTGGTGACCACCAGCTGGTCGAGCTGGGAGCCTTCGATGTTCTGGATCGCGGCACCCGAAAGCACCGGATGGACGCAGTACGCGACGACCTTGCGGGCGCCTTTTTCCTTCAGCGCCGCCGCAGCGGCGCAGAGCGTACCGGCGGTGTCGACGATGTCGTCCACCAGCACGCAGGTCTTGCCTTCCACGTCGCCGATGATGTTCATGACCGTGGCCACGTTCGCCTTCGGACGGCGCTTGTCGATGATCGCCAGGTCCGCGTCGTCGAGGCGCTTGGCCAGGGCGCGGGCGCGCACCACACCACCGACGTCCGGGCTGACCACGATCAGGTCATCCATGCTGTGGTGACGCCAGATGTCGGCCAGGAGCACCGGTGAGGCATACACGTTGTCGACCGGGATATCGAAAAAGCCCTGGATCTGGTCGGCATGCAGGTCGATGGTCAGAACGCGGTCGGCACCCGCCGTCGCAATCATCTTGGCAGCCAGCTTCGCCGTGATCGGCACGCGCGCCGAGCGCGGGCGTCGATCCTGGCGGGCATAGCCGAAATACGGCATCACCGCGGTCACGCTGCCGGCCGATGCGCGCTTGAGCGCGTCGATCAGCACCAACAGGTCGAACAGGTTCTCCGCGCTGGGGGCGCCCGTCGGCTGAATGACGAAGACCTCCTGCTTGCGAACGTTTTCCTCGATCTCGATCTGAGCCTCGCCATCGCTGAACCGGCCGACGAGGGCCTTACCCAGCGGAATACCGAGACGGGCGGCGACATCGTCGGCGAGCAGGCGGTGCGCATTGCCACTGAACAGCATCGGGGTGGACGTATCCACGTAGGAACTCCTGGCGTGAGAGAGGGATGGATCGGCTCTGCCACCGCGAACGGTGGCTGGGGCGGCAGGATTCGAACCTGCGTATGCGGGAATCAAAATCCCGTGCCTTAACCAGCTTGGCGACGCCCCAACAAATACGTTCTGCCGCAGCCCGCGGCCTTTCCCGTCCTTACGACACGATGCCCGAAGCTTCGATCCGTTGCCGCGCGATGTGCAGCGGCGAGGGGTCGATACCCGCCGCCACATGGGCCCTGAAGCCCCTGGGACAGCGCGAGGCGACCGCAAGGGCCGCCTCGTGGGTTCTCGTTTCCAGAAAAATGCAACCACCACTGCCGGACAGGCGCGCCTGGCCGAAGCCACCCAGCCAGTCCAGTGCAGCCGCTACCTGCGGATGACGCGCGCGAACCACCGGTTCGAAGGCGTTCTCCGCAGAATCCCCAGAAACAAAGGATGAAATTGTCGCCCGCGGGGCATTTCGTGTCAATTCGGTGGCTTTGAAAAGCGCGCCGGTGGGCACGTTCTCGCGGGGGTCGACCACGACATACCAGCGGCGCGGCAGACGCATCGGGGTCAGTTGTTCGCCCACCCCTTCGGCCCAGGCCGAGCGCCCCCTGACGAAGACCGGGACATCCGCGCCGAGCCTGACACCGAGCGCCGCCAGGGCGTCTTCATCAAGGCCGGTGCGCCACAGCAGGTTCAGGCCGACAAGGACGGAGGCCGCATCCGAACTGCCGCCCCCCAGCCCACCGCCCATGGGAATGCGCTTGGCGACCTCGATATCCGCGCCCAGCTCGGTCCGCGTCTCAGCGGCCAGGAGACGCGCGGCGCGAACGGTCAGGTCCGCGTCTTCGGGAACGCCACTGATGGGATTGGGCCGCGTAATGACGCCGTCGCCGCGAATCCGCAGCCTCACCTCATCGCCCCAGTCCAGCAGGCGGAAGACGGTCTGCAACTCGTGGTACCCGTCATCGCGGCGACCGACGATGCGAAGAAAGAGGTTGAGCTTGGCCGGAGCGGGCCAGACGGTCCAGTCGCCCTCCTCCAACGGCGCCAGCGGGCGGCTCATGAACACGCGCAGGTGGTCGGGGAAGCCATTTTCACGGTCACGCGCAAGCGCGCGGGCGAGCGCCGGCGCGTGCTTGTCGACCACGCTGAAGCCATGCTTGGCGTAGAACGGCGCATTCCAGGGCACGTCGGCCAGGGTCCCGAGGTCAACCCGGCGATACCCCGCCTCGCGAGCCCACCGGCAGGCATGCTCGAGAAGCGCCGCACCAATACCCTTGCCGCCGAAGGCCGGGAGCACGTCGATCTCCGCCACGCCGATCGTATCGGGCAGGCCGTCCGTATCGAGGCACACGAAGCCCACGATCTCTTCGTCGACGGTGGCGACCCATACGAGGCCACGGACGATCAACTCACGAACAACGTCGCCGGGCAGCGCCATCGAGGAATAGCTGTGCCACGCCTCGTGTCCGCGGAACAGCTCGACGGCCGCCCGCTCGATGGCACAGAGGCGCTCGGCATCGTCCGCGAGAGCGCGGGAGATCTGAAAATTCATCATGGGCCGGGGTGCTTCGACAGGGGCGGAGTATAGCGGCGGGCTATCGCCCGAACGACCAGTTCTCTACCGATAGCCTGACCTTGTAAGGCGCCTTTTCCGCAAACACCCGCGTGGGCATCGCCGGTTGACGCGTCACGTCCCACTGTTTGTAGTCGACGGTCCAGCCATCCTGAACCAGGCGCGACGGCAGCCGGTCGTCGCCGAAGGCGATGTCCGCCGGCCCGGTATCGGCGCGCAGGCCAAGCGCCCAGCGCTTCAGCTCTGCCAGGGGAATCTGCCAGCCCACGGTGCTCGCCATGAGGGATTCCGCGTCGGCGCCGCGGCGCGGGCCGCCATCCAGACCCGCCAGCTCGGCGCCGTCAGGACCGCCGGTGAGCCGGAACGTACGGCCGGTGATCGGTCCACGCACGGTAAATTCGTAGCGTTCGCCGTCCTGCCGCCAGGTCAACGAGCCGGAGTTGCTGTCCTTGCCGTCACTGACGGACAGTTTGCCCTCGAGCGTCCAGTGGTCGGTATCGGCGAGGCTGCGTTCGCGCTGCTCCTGCATGCCGAGCGTGGCCGCATCGCCCTGGATACGCACCGGAACCCTCGTGGTGGCGCAGGCGGCAAGCAACAGCATCGGCAGCAGGACGACGCTTTTCGGTAGGAACCTCAAGGGCTGAGCTTCCGTTCGGTCCGCTCCAGGGAAGCGTTCTTGGGATCGATGCGRCGCACTTCGTTGAGCACCTTGCGGGCTTCGTCGTGCTCGCCACGGTCCCACAACACTTCAGCGAGGTGCACGCCGATGTCCGCGTCCTTGCGCTTGAGCCACGCGCTGCGCAGGGTGTTCTCCGCCTGGACGAGCTGACCCTGGCGGAACTGCAGCCACCCCCAGGAATCGGCGACGGACGGGTCGTCCGGACGGGCACTGCGGGCTGCCTCGATGAGGCTTTGCGCCTCGCCGAGATCGCGATCGTTGTCTGCCAGCGTGTAGCCGAGCGCGTTACTCGCTTCGACGTCGCCCGGCTTGAGCTCCAGCACCTTGCGGAAGTCGGCGACCGAAAGATCTATCTTTCCCGCCTCCGCGTAGGCGAGACCGCGACCGTAAAGCATGTCGGTATCGTCAGCCTTGACGCGCAACGCCTTGCTGTATGAGGCGGCGGCGGCATCGAACTGACGGGCGTCCATGTACAACTCGCCGTCGAGCGCGAAGGCCTTCAGCAACTGCTCCGGGCGATCGGCATAGGTAGTCTGCAGCTCGGCGACGATCTCATGCGCGTCATCGTCCTTGCCTTGCGTGTGAAGGACGACGGCGCTGCGAACCGACGCGTCGTAAATGTGGGGATCGTCGTCGCCGACCGCCGCGTACCAGTCCAGCGCGTCCTCGTCC
>NZ_JBFUJE010000191.1:0-7254 GCF_056401535.1 Luteibacter sp. P4_E6
GAGCCATGGCGAGTATGTCCTTCTTCTCAACAACGATGCTGCTCTGCTCCCCGGCGCGCTTCAAGCGTTGCYGGATGACGCCGGGCGTTCGCCGCGCCCCGCCATTCTGACGCTACCTCAGAGAGACTGGACATCGGACCAACTCGTCGACCGCGGCTGCCTCCTCGATCCCTTCATGAACCCGGTGCCAAACGTGCTCGTTGATCGGGAAGATGTCGCCATGGTGATCGGCGCATGCATGTGGCTTCCACGAACTCTGTGGAACACGCTGGGCGGTTTCCCTTCGTGGATCGGCTCGCTCGCCGAAGACATGTATCTTTGCTGTGCGGCGCGCCAACTCGGCTACGACGTACGATGCCTCCCCGTTACGGGGTACCGTCACAGACAGGGCCTCAGTTTCGGTGGAAATCGCGTCGACGATGGCAGATTGGTAACGACCTATCGTCGGCGGGCCCTTAGCGAGAGGAACAAGACGTTCCTTCTGGCAGTATTCACCCCTTCCGGCGCGTGGCGCGTCCTGCTTGCGCTTCATCTGACAGTGCTGTTGACTGAGGGCGCCGTCCTCTCGCTAATCCGCAGGGATCGTCGACTCTGGAGCGAAGTCTATCTTGCCACCGCCCGTGCGACCTGGACCCACCGCGCGCAACTTCGCTTGGTCCGGCGCGAACTTCAGACAAAACGCACCATCGACGCGAAGCACTATTACGCCGCCTTTACCTGGCTCCCACGCAAACTGGCTTTGCTGGCGCGTTATGGACTGCCCACTTTCCGCTAGACGTCTTTACGAAACAGAAGGAACGGTTCGTGGGGGTTAACGCCATGGCGGTGGAAGTCAACGTGCCCCAGGAGCTCGTCGTGAGTACTGACGCACGGCGTCATGCCCGAGAGATGCGCAATATGTTCCGCAATATCGCTACCGAATAGCCTCACGTGATCCTCTTGTCCGTACAGTTCTAGACGTGCATCCTCCGCCTGTACGCCCGGATCCTCGAACATACGGTGAAGTACTCGGCTGTAAGGCGTTTGCAAAATGGCAAGCCCCCCGGGCACAAGTACCCGTGCCACCTCGCGAAGCGCCGCCGCGAGATCGGCAACATGTTCCAGTACGTGATTTGCAATGAGCAGATCGAACGAGTCGTCGGCGAATTGCATGGCCGTCATGTCCACCCGGACGATTTCCGCTGATCCCGGCGCGATATCGGCTCGTATGTAAGTCGTCGGCCGTGCGGCGACGATCCGCTCCGTCAGCTTCTTCTCTGGCGCGAAATGCAGCACCCGCCCACCCGATACGCGCGACATGAGCGACGTGGCGTCCAGATAGAGGACAAGGTGGCGGAGTCGGTCGTTGGCGCCACAGCGCGGACACTCGAAGTGATCGACGTCGCTGCCGTTCAGTTGAAGCTGTCGCATCGCCGGCGACACGGAAGCCATACCCCTTCGGTAAGGAAGGAACCCGCCGACACGTCGAGTGCAAACGGCGCACTCGTACCTTCGAGGTGTGAGCCAGCCGAGGACGGCGGCGCGCGCCATCCGAAGGAATCGCTTCGACATAAGTTACCGGAAGTAAAGTACGCGCAGATGAGCGCGAAGGAGGAAGGACCCCGTAATCTGGATGGCCTGCCGCATACCCTCGGCAGCCACCTGGAGCGTGCAGCGCCCCATGAACCGAGGCCGCGACTCATGGGACAGTCTTGACAGCAGTGGCCACCACTCAGTGATGAGTGCAAGGCGACGAAGACTCAACGAGCGAAAGACAACGCGCCGAACGAAGTCTGCACACGCTTCTGCCCGAACCTTTGGCGACACCGTTGGCAACGCCTTCTCGATGGCTTCGAAGTACTGGCGACGAACCGCTTCGTTGTCTCGTCGCAACATCGACCCTGCAGAGTTCACGCGGTAGCCGACAAAGGGTTTTGCAGTGTAGACGATCGGTCCTAGTGCGCTCAGCTCAAGGTGCATGCGGTAGTCGATGAAAGGGGGTGGCAGCGCGAGGATTCTTCCGCGAAATTGAGCGCGATAGAGCAATGAACTGTGGTTGAGGAAATTGCCGCGCCGAAGGAGCGCCGCGGTATCAAACCTGCCTGAGGTTGCGTTGCTGAACCAGCCTACCGGCTCGCGCGCGTCATCGAAAACCAATGCATTGGTGCACGACGCACTACAGTCAGGAGCCTCTGCTAGCGCGCCAAGCTGTTCGCGAAGTTTGCCAGGTAGCCACATATCATCGCCATCGAGGTGAGCGACAAAGTCTCCCTCTGCGGCTTCGATGATCGCGCGGTAGTTCCCGATCGGACCCAGCCGCGAGGCGTGCACCACGTGGTGTACCCGCCCTGGCCAAGCCCTGGCAATGTCGGCGACGATCTCGCTGGTGCCGTCGGTAGACATATCATCGCCAACCCAAAGCTTGACATCGGCGTCCACCTGCTGGCATAGCACGCTTACTAGGCAATCTGCGATGTAGGCAGCGTGGTTAAATGTGACCACGCAGACGGCGACGGTCGGGCGCGAGCCGGCAACTTCAGCCATGGTTTCCATAGCGGTCAATCCGTTCGCCGATACGTCAGTGACGTAATCTGCTCCGATACCAGGCCAATGAGAAACACAATGACGGAGGCACTCCACATAAGCGTGCTACCGTTTGTCAGGCGGCCGTAGCTCAGAAAGGTAAAAGCATAGTTCACGCAGCCGGCGAGAAAGAACAGGAAGCTCACCGGCACGAACAATTTGAGCGGCGAATATAGCGTCGCGATCTTGAAGATGATCAGCAAAAAGCGAATGCCGTCCTTTAAGGGTTTGATGTGGCTTTTGCCTACCCGCTCGGCAGCCTTGATTGGTTCGTAGGCCACGCCATAGGCACTGCGAAAAAACGCCATCGTGCTGGTCGTCGGATACGAGAACCCGTTCGGCAGCAAATGGATGAACTCACGGAAGCGTTCGGCCCGAGCCACCCTAAACCCCGACGTCAGGTCGGCAACCACATGCCCGGTCATCCGGCTAGCCAACCAGTTATAGAGCGTGTTGGCGAGGCCACGGCCCACGCCCGCCTGGCTCTCCCAGTCGCGCGCGCCGACCACCATGTCGAAACCCTGCTCAAGCCGGCCGACCATGCGGGCAATGTCTGCTGGGTCATGCTGGCCATCGCCGTCCATGAAGACGAGGATCTCGCCGGTTGCCTTGCGGGCGCCGCGCTTGATCGCCGCGCCGTTGCCCATCGAGTATGGGGAGGAAAGGCAGATAACACCGGACGCCGCGCACACGGCGCGGGTGTCGTCGGTCGATCCGTCGTCCACGACGATGATCTCGGCGCCCGGCTGGGCAGCGGTCAGGCGGGGAAGAAGGTCTTTCAGTGCGGCCGCCTCGTTTTTGGCGGGCAGGATAATGCTGATACGGCTCAAGATATGTCCCCGATGGTCGTTGAATCATAAGGGATATCCGCCTCGGGAAACGAGACACCCTGCCCAGCGCCCGCCTCAGCTGCCTGGTCCGCACTTTCACGCCTGAGCGCGTGACCAAACCCACAATCTAGAGTAGATTCAGGCGCGTATCTCGGGGAAACGGGACCCAAAATGGCTTCACAAATGCAGGCGCCCATGCTGGCGGGTCTGACGGGTATGGCGCGTCGGTTAGTCACCGAGGGCGTCCTGGCCGAGGCAGACGTGCGCAAGGCGGTCCAGGACTCAGCCGAGAAGCGGGTCTCGCTCTCTGCGTGGCTCGTGGACCACAACCTGGTCGACAGTTCCAGGCTCTCCCAGGTCGCGTCAGCCGAATTCGGTATGCCGCTTATGGATATCGGGAACATGGTCGTGGCCAACATGCCACTCGACCTTGTGACCGAGGCCCTGATCACCAAGCATCAGGCACTTCCGCTGTTCAAGCGTGGCAAGCGACTGTTTGTGGGCATCGCCGACCCGATGCAATCGCACGCCCTGGACGAGATCAAGTTCCACTCGAACCACATGGTCGAGCCGGTGTTGGTCGAGCGGGGCCAACTGAAGCGCATCATCGACGGCGCCCTCGCCTCGATGGGCTCTCAGGTGGCGGGCTACGAAGATGGGGCACTCGATGAGCTGTCCCTCGAAGGCGGCGATGGCGACGATGAGCCGACCACTGGCATCGACGCGAACTCGGGTGACGACGCCCCGGTCGTCAAGTTCGTCAACAAGATCCTGGTCGACGCCATCAAGCGTGGCGCCTCGGATATTCACTTCGAACCGTTCGAGACCGTGTACCGCGTGCGCCTGCGCATGGACGGTATCCTCCGTATCGTTGCCACCGCACCGATCAAGCTGGGCAATCGCTTCGCTTCGCGCCTGAAGGTGATGAGTGGCCTGGACATCGCTGAGCGCCGCGTGCCGCAGGACGGCCGCATCAAGCTCAACCTGACCAAGACCCGCGCCATCGACTTCCGCGTCAGCACCCTGCCGACCCTGTTCGGCGAAAAGATCGTGCTGCGTATCCTCGACGGTTCCTCGGCCAAGTTGGGCATCGACAAGCTTGGCTACGAGGAGGCCCAGAAGAAGCTCTACCTAGATGCCATCGAGAAACCTTACGGCATGGTGCTGGTCACCGGCCCGACGGGTTCAGGTAAGACAGTGTCGCTGTACACGGCGCTCAATATCCTCAACATCGAGGGCCGCAACATCTCCACGGTGGAAGACCCGGTAGAAATCCGCGTCGAGGGTATCAACCAGGTCCAGCAGAACGTGAAGCGCGGCATGACCTTCGCCGCCGCCCTGCGCTCCTTCCTGCGTCAGGATCCGGACGTGATCATGGTCGGCGAAATCCGCGATCTGGAGACCGCCGAGATCGCGGTCAAGGCGGCCCAGACGGGCCACATGGTCCTCTCGACTCTACACACCAATGATGCGCCGCAGACCATCGCCCGCCTGATGAACATGGGTATTGCCCCTTACAACATCATCTCCTCGGTGACCTTGATCATTGCCCAGCGCCTGGCCCGCCGCCTGCATGACTGCAAGCGCGAGATCGTCCTGCCCGCAACGGCGCTGCTGGCCGAGGGTTATACCCAGGAAGAAATCGACGCCGGCTTCAAGGTCTACGAGGCTGTGGGCTGCGACGGCTGCAATGAAGGCTACAAGGGCCGAGTAGGTATCTATCAGGTGATGCCCCTGGTTGAAGACATCCAGAAGATCATTCTGGAGGGCGGCAACGCCATGCAGATTGGCGAGGTCGCCCGCAAGAACGGTATCAATGACCTGCGTGCCTCGGCCCTGCTCAAGGTCCGCAATGGCATGACCAGCCTGGCCGAAATCAACCGCGTCACCAAGGACTGACAGCGATCCAGGCCCTCCGGCGCACCCAAGATGTGCGCCAGATGGCAGAATCAACGCCGACTAAAGCTTCACACTAGAATAAGAACAGGGGCCGACCGATAGGGGGCGGTCCCCTGAAGCATCAACCCGGGGGAACACCGCGTCATGGCCACTGCCACCGCCACCAAGAACGCGCGCGCCGTCGGCGTCGCGCGCGCTGAAGTTAGCAAGCTCGTCCAATACGACTGGACCGCCCTGGACAAGCGCGGCAAGCGCATGAAGGGCGATATGCAGGCGAAGAACGCGGCGATGGTCAAGGCCGAGCTTCGTCGCCAGGGCATGAACCCGCAGACCGTTCGCGAGAAGCCCAAGCCGCTCTTCGGCGCCTCAGGCAGTAAGGTCAAGCCGCGCGACGTCGCCATTTTCAGCCGCCAGATCGCCGCCATGATGGCTGCAGGCGTGCCCATGGTGCAGGCATTCGAGATCATTGCGAACGGCCAGAAGAACGCCCGATTCAAGAATATGCTGGTGGAGATCCGCCAAAGCATCGAGGGTGGTTCCTCGCTACACGAGGCCTTGGGCCTTTATCCCGTTGAATTCGACGAGCTCTATCGCAATCTTGTGCACGCCGGCGAATCGGCGGGTGTGCTCGACACGGTGCTGGACACGGTGGCGACGTACAAGGAGCGCATGGAGAGCATCAAAGCCAAGATCAAGAAGGCCCTGTTCTATCCGATCATGATCCTGGTGGTCGCCTTCCTGGTATCTATGATCCTGCTTCTGTTCGTGGTCCCCGTCTTCCAGCAGACCTTTGCAGAAGCCAAGGTCGAATTGCCGGCCCCCACCCAGTTCATCGTGAGTGCGTCGATCTTCGTGCAGAATTACTGGTGGGTGATGATCGGAATCATCGTCGGTTCGATCACCGCACTCATTTACTTCAAGAAGCGGTCCCTCAAGTTCGCCCACTTCCTTGATCGACTCTCGCTGAAGCTCCCGGTCATCGGCGACATCCTCAACAAGTCGGCCATCGCCCGCTTCGCCCGTACCCTCGGGGTAACGTTCCACGCCGGCGTGCCGCTGGTGGAAGCGCTCGAAGCAGTGTCGGGCGCCACAGGTAGCATCGTCTACGGCGACGCCGTGAGGCAGATGCGCGACGACATCGCGGTCGGCCATCAGCTCCAGCTGGCCATGCGTCAAACCAACCTGTTCCCGAACATGGTGGTGCAGATGACCGCCATCGGCGAAGAAGCCGGCTCACTCGACCACATGCTGTTCAAGGTCGCCGAGTTCTACGAGGAAGAGGTGGAAACTGCGGTGGACACGCTCGCCAGCCTGCTCGAGCCGCTCATCATGGTCGTCCTGGGCGTCCTCGTCGGCGGCATGGTGATTTCCCTCTACCTGCCCATCTTCAAGCTGGCCGGTACGGTCTGACCTCTTCGCGCCCGCGCCATGCACAATAGGAACCCTTCGCCCTTGCGGGCGGAGGGTTTTTTCTTGGATCACGGATTGCCCATGCTCGATATACCTCTTGCCCTCTGGATCGGCATCGCCGGCGTGTTCGGCCTGCTGTTCGGCAGCTTCCTCAACGTGGTGATCCTGCGTGTGCCCGAGCGCATGCAGGCGGACTGGCGCAAGCAGGCGCGCGAGGTGCTCGAGATCGAGGCGCCCGAGGAGCCGCGGCCGCCAGGCATCGTAGTCGAAGGCTCGCATTGCCCGAAGTGCAAGCACGCCCTCGCCGTCCGCGACAACATTCCGCTGTTCGGCTGGCTGATGCTGCGTGGCCGTTGCCGCTACTGCCGCGAGCCGATCTCCGCGCAGTACCCGCTGGTGGAGTTGCTTGCCGGCCTCGCCAGCGCGGCGGTGGTGTGGCGTTTCGGGCCGACCATGGGCGCCCTGGCGGGTCTGGCGATGACGTATTTCCTCATCGCCCTCTCCGGCATCGATGCGCGCACCCAGTTCCTCCCGGACGAACTCAACTACCCCC
>NZ_JBFUJE010000192.1:0-7196 GCF_056401535.1 Luteibacter sp. P4_E6
CCGCGTACCAGTCCAGCGCGTCCTCGTCCTTGCCGAGTAACTCGGCCAACTGGCCCAGGGTGAAGGCGTTGTCGGATTGGACATCGTCAGGCCGGTGGCGAATGTCTTCGTAGAGACGCGCCACGGCCGCCTTGTCATTCGCACGGGCAGCGAGCGTCATCCGCATCGTGTAGGTATCGCTGTCCTGGGGGCCCGCTGCGAGCAGCTTCGCGGCTGCCTTCTCGTCACCGCCCTGAGCCAGAACACTGGCGTAGGCCAGGCGCAGGCGGGTGTTCTTCGGATCCTTGGCGACGGCCTTGGCGAACAGCTTCTTCGCACCTTCCTTGTCGCCGGCACGAAACTTCTGCTGCGCGGCCCAGGCGTAGGTGGTGCCGTCATGGAAACGCGCCATGGCGCCATCCCCGATAGCCTTCGCGTAATCGTGGCGGCCCAGGTTCTCGCCCAGCTCGCTCATCGCCAGCCAGGCACTCGAATCGTTCGGCAGTCGCTGCGGTGTGGCGATCTTCTCGAGCAGCACGCCCGCCTGGGCGGCGTCGCGCGCGCTCATCAGGGTCCGGCCGATGTCGCGCCAGGCGTCCGCATCACCGGTGGCGATCATGGCGTCGAGCTGGCGCTCGGCCTCTGCCGTATCCCCGCGATCGAGGGCCACCCTCGCCCTGCCCTCGGCCAGATCGAGCGGCTTGGCGTGGAGTGCCGCCCAGCGGTCCAGCGCCCTGGTGGCCGCGGCCTGGTCGTGCACCGCCAGGGCCAGCTCGGTCGCCCGCCCGGCAACGCGGGGGTCGTCACTGAGCTGCGCCGCCTTGCCGTACGCGTCGGCGGCGGCCTTGAGATCGTTGGCGGCCAGCGCAAAGTCACCTGCCATGAGCTGGGCCTGGACATCGCGCTCGGGTGGCAGAATGGCCACCTGGAGCCGATCGAGGGGCTGGACGCCGGTTCGGGTCGCTCGGGGCGCCTCGTGGGGCGCCACGGCACATCCGGTCGCGGCGGCCATGAGGCTGGCCAGGACCACACAATGCCGCAGTTGCTTGAACTTGAACCGACCGCTCAGCACACTAGTCTCCGTCATAATCGATAGGGCGCTGCAAGAGCCACACGCCTTGTTAGCGCACAATGCGCCCTTAGCTTAGCCGACGCCACCGAAGCCGACTCACGCCCGTCATGCCACTCATCGCCCTCGGGCTCAATCACCTCACCGCGCCGGTCAGCCTGCGTGAACAGGTGGCATTCGATGCCGCGGTGGCTCCGCAGGCGCTGGACGACCTTGTCCGTCAACCGGGTGTCGAAGAGGCCATGATCCTCTCCACCTGCAACCGCACTGAGCTGTACTGCAGCGTGACCGAAGGCTTCGAGGCCGTGCCGCGCCAGTGGCTCTCACGTCAGCACCGATTGACCCCACAACGCCTGGACGAGTTCCTTTACCGGCACGACGAACAGGAAGCGGTACGCCACATGTTCCGCGTCGCCACGGGGCTGGACTCCATGGTGCTGGGCGAGCCGCAGATCCTCGGCCAGGTGAAGGACGCCTACCAGCAGGCCCGCACGGCACAGAGCCTGCGCGCGCCGATGGAACGCCTGCTGCAACATACCTTCGCCGTGGCCAAGCGCGTCCGCACCGATACCCGCATCGGCGCGCACACCGTTTCCGTGGCGTACACCGCCGTGCGACTGGCCGAACAGGTATTCACCGACCTGCGCCAGGCCTGCGTGCTGCTGATCGGTGCCGGCGAGACGATCGAACTGGCAGCGCGGCACCTGTCCGACAAGAAGGTGCGCCGTCTGATCGTGGCCAACCGCACGCTGGAGAACGCCCAGGAACTGGCCGGCCGCTACAGTGGCTACGCCATCGCGCTGGCCGACCTGCCCCGGCACCTCGCCGAGGCCGACATCGTCATCACCTCGACCGCCTCGCGCCTGCCCGTGGTGACGAAGCAGATGGTGGCCGACGCCATCGCCGCCCGCCGTCGCCGTCCCATGTTCATGGTGGATATCGCGGTCCCGCGCGATATCGAGCCGGAAGTGGCCCATCTCGACGACGTGTATCTCTACGGTATCGACGATCTCAAGCAGGTCATCGACGAGAACCGCCGCTCGCGTGAGCTTGCCGCCCGCGAAGCCGATGCCATCATCGACCTCCAGGTCGATCGCTACATGTCCTGGCGCCGGGCCCTGAGCCTGCGCAATCCCGCCGTGGACATGCGCGTCGCCGCCGAAGCCCAGCGCGACGAGGTCCTGGCCAAGGCCCAGGCCATGGTCGCCAGGGGCCGCTCACCGGACGAGGCCCTCGCCTTCCTCGCCAACACCCTGACCAACAAACTGCTTCACGCCCCTAGCGCTCGCCTGCGGGACGCTGCGCTTTCCGGCGATCTCGACCTCCTCCATGCGGCCGGCCGGCTGTACGGACTGGACCCGGACGACGACATTTCCGCATGATGTGCGGCTCCTGCCACACCCCGTGCCCCGAATGACCCCCTCGATCCGCCGCAAACTCGAAGCCCTGGCCGAGCGATACGAAGAAATCGGCCTGCTGCTCGCGCAGCCGGACGTGCTCGCCGACGGCCAGCGTTTCCGCGACCTCTCGCGCGAATATGCGCAGCTGGAAGCGGTGACCCTCTCGCTGAAAGACCATGACACGGCCGAGCGCGAGCTGGCCGAGTCCCGGGTCATGCTCGACGACGCGGAAATGCGTGAGATGGCGGCCGATGACATCGCGCGGATCGAAGCCCATCTTCGCGTGCTCGACGCCGACCTGCAGTTGCTCTTGCTGCCCAAGGACCCGCGCGACGACGGCAACCTCTTCCTCGAGGTTCGCGCCGGCACCGGTGGCGACGAAGCCGCTATCTTCGCCGGCGACCTGTTCCGCATGTACGTCCGCTATGCGGAACGGCAGCGCTGGCACGTGGAGATCCTGCACGCCAATGAAGGTGAGCATGGCGGGTACAAGGAAGTCGTCGCGCGCGTCGAAGGCCGCGGCGCGTACTCGAAGCTGAAGTTCGAATCGGGCACGCATCGCGTGCAGCGCGTGCCGGAAACCGAGTCCCAGGGTCGCATCCATACCTCGGCGGCAACGGTAGCGATCCTGCCCGAGCAGGACGAGGTCAACGACATCGACATCCGCGACGGCGACCTGAAGGTCGACACCTTCCGCGCATCCGGTGCCGGCGGCCAGCACGTGAACAAGACCGACTCGGCCATCCGCATCACCCACCTGCCCACCGGCACCGTGGTCGAATGCCAGGACGAGCGCAGCCAGCACAAGAACCGCGCCCGCGCGATGAGCCTGCTGAAAGCCCGGCTCCTCGACGCCGAACGCAGCAAGCTGAGTGCCGCCCAGGCCGAGTCGCGGCGCCTGCAGGTCGGCTCGGGCGACCGCWSCSAGCGCATCCGCACCTACAGCTACCCGCAGGGGCGGATCACCGATCACCGCATCAACCTGACCCTCTACCGTCTCCTCGAGACCATGCAGGGCGATCTGGACGAGTTGATCGATACGCTCACCCGCGAGCACCAGGTCGACGAACTGCAGACATTGATCGGCGCGGACTGACGAGCATCGCTCGCGCAAAACTTACATTTGCTGCCTCACAATGCCGGTCACCTCCCCGTAAAACGGACGCGAACCGATGGGCAAGAAGAAAAAGAAAGCCTACGAGCACGACCTCGAGGCCCTGCAGATCGAACTGGTCGGCCTGACGCGCTGGCTGCGCGCGACCGGCAAACGCATGCTGGTGATCCTCGAAGGGCGCGATGCCGCGGGCAAGGGCGGCACTATCAAGGCGATCACGGACAAGCTGGACACCCGGGCCGCGCGCGTCGTCGCCCTGGGCAAGCCATCGCACACCGAAGAAAGCCAGTGGTATTTCCAGCGCTATGTCACGCAGCTGCCCGCCGCCGGTGAGCTGACGATTTTCGATCGCAGCTGGTACAACCGTGCCGTGGTCGAACCGGCCATGGGTTTCTGCACGGAAGAACAGTACGACGCCTTCATGAAGGCCTGCCCCGCCTTCGAGAAACTGCTCACCGACGACGGCATCATCCTGTTGAAGTACTGGCTCTCGGTCGATCAGGAACCGCAGGAAGAGCGCTTCGCCGAGCGTGCGGCCGATCCCCTCAAACGCTGGAAACTCTCGCCCGTGGACCTCAAGGCCCGCGAGAAGTACGCCGAAATGGGCGACCTGCGCGACGCGATGATCCAGCACACGCACACTGCCGATGCACCGTGGTTCGTCGCCGACTTCAACGACCAGAAAGAAGGCCGCCTGAACCTGATCCGCCACCTGCTCGATCAGGTGCCCGACAAACTCACGCCGGACAAGGAATTCGACCTTCCGCCGCTGAAGGGCAAGCTCAAGAAGGACAAGGTCACCGCCAAGGCGGAGAAGGTGCCGAAGGTCTACTGACGCACGGGGGCGCGACGCACGGGCGCCCTGCGAGGCAGGCGCCCGCTTCGCGACAACCGCAACCATTGCCGCAAGGCGAGCAAGCCGCCCGCCGACTCGATCATCGCCGCGGGCACCCACATGATCACGCCGCCGATCAACTGGCCGGTGAGGACGTTGAGGGTGAAGGCGCGTCCGCAGATTTCGAAGATCGGATAGAGGTCGGTCTTCGAAAAGGTGACGATCGCGCCGGCGACGATCTGCGGCGTCATGGTGATCGCCGGTGACAGCACCCGGATCCCCGGTGACATCCGGCCTGGTGGCTTCGGCCGATGGTCCAGCACGATCCACCAGTAGGCCAGCCCTGAAAGCACCATCGACCAGTTCATCGCGCGGTAGATACGCCAGTCGAGCATCGCCATGGTCTGCATGTCGGGAATGAGCCAGACCAGGATCAGCGCGACGAAGAACAGGGTGACAAAGGCCGGATGGAACAGGCACCCGGCGGCCACACGCCATATCGACGATTGCCCGGCACGGCGCAGGCGAACACGCAGCGGCAAAGGCAGCCCGGCACGTAGCACCGTTCCGGGATACGCCGCGATGATCAACAACGGCGCGAGATGATGCAGGAGCACCTGCTGGATGCGGTGCATGAAGAACTCATGCTCGGCGTAGTAATCGAAGTAGGTGTGCAGCGCCACGTAGACCATCGCCATGCCGACCCAGAACGCCGCCTGGCGCAACGGGGCCACGTGCAGACGCCTGGTACCGGCGACGTACGCCACGGCCACGGCAAGGAAAACGATCAGGAACACCCAGGAGAATTCCCAGGGGACGATCCACTTCATGACGCCGGCGCCCATGCGCTCAGACGACCCGACGGGCGCGACGCGTGCGCCGCCACCCGTAGATCAGACCGAGCAGCGCGACCAGGCCCGGCACCAGCACGATATCGATGAACTTCAGGCGCAGGCCCAGTGCGTCGATCTCGGCGTTGAGCTGGTGCTGTACCTCGCGCAGTTCCTTGCCGATCGCGAGCTTGCGTTGCAGGTACTGCTCCACCTCCCTGCGTTGCTCCGCCGTGGCGGTCGCCGGGCCGGTCGCGCCCTTCGCCGGCTGCAATTCGGCGAGCCGGCGCTGGGTTTCGTAGAGCTCGTTCTCGAGCTCGCGCTTCTTGACCAGGAACTTGCGATCCGCCGCCGCCTGGAGCGCCTTCACGCGGGTAAAGGGCCGCTGCGAATTCACCCGACCGCGGATCGAAAGCAGGGCTGTCGAGCCGCCCAGGTTATCGACCAGGTTGGCCACGAAGTCGCCGTTGTTGGCGAATGGCGTCAGTTGCTGCTGGCCGAGCAAAGGCTGCACGTCGATCCAGAGGCGGTCCGACAGCAGGTCCGTGTCGGCGACCAGCACCACTTCGCCGGGGCCACCGGCGACGGCAAGATGGCCCTTCTCACGACGCTCCGGGAACGCCGTGTGGAAGGTATCGCGCAAGCGCGCGGCGAGCAGGTAGCGCTCGTGGGTCGGCTCATAGTTCTCGAGCAGGCTGGTCGGATCGCTGGCCGAATCGCGCACGCGCTGGGCCGGCACGATCGCTGCTTCGTCCGAGGTCTGCACCAGCGGGATCAGGCGGGCCTTCGTGTCCGGTGCCAGTTCGAAGAAACCGGCCGTCGAGAAATTGATCCGCTGCAGGCTGGCCGTCACCACATCGTCGTGGTTGAGGTCCTGCGCACCGAGGCCGAGCATGGCCGGGTGGCCAATGCTGTTGCCATTGAGTTCGATGGTCAGCGACTGCGACCGGTCCAGCACCACCCGCGTCGGATCGAAGACCACGCCCCAGGCCTGGAACAGGCGCGGCAGATTCGAGTCGTGATCGTCCACCGTTCCGTGGGAGTCGATCAGCGGTGCCGTGTCCATCTCCGCATCGGGATCGACGAAAACGACCAGATGACCTCCACGCAGCACGAACTGGTCGAGGGCATACTGCGCGTTGTCAGACAGGTGCTTGGGGTGAATGAGGAGCAGCACGCTGATCGACGGATCGATGCGGGTAACGCTGTCCGGATCTATCGAGGTCACGTCGGCCAGCTGGTCGAGCTGATGCATCAGCGTCCAGGGTGACTCGCCGATCACCAGGTTTCCTTCCACCGGCAGGGAGCTCATCACACCGAGTCGTGGCTTCTTCGGCATGCCCAGTTCGTAGAGCAGCTTGGCGATGTCGTACTCGACGAACGCTTCGCGCGCCGGATCGAAGAAAGGAATAGCCTGCGGCGCGGTATCGCCGGGGCCACTGCTGCCGACCAGGCCGAAGAACACGCGCTCGCCGTTGCTGCCGCCCGTGGCGGGTGTGAGGCCATAGCTTTCGGCGGCATCCTCGTCATCCGAGTAGGGCACCGGGTCGATCACGCGAAGGCGGATCCGGCCGTGCGCCCGCACGGCGATCTCGCGCAGCATTTCGTGCACGCGCTGTTCGTAGCTACGCAGTTGCGCCAGGTCGCGCGTGGCGTGATCGGAGAAGTACAGCGTAAGCGTGAGCGGCTTGCTCAGGCCGTCGACGATGTCGAGGGTGCCGGGAGTCAGCGTGTAGATGCGATCGGACGTGAGGTCGACACGCGCCGTGCGCAGCGATAGCGAACTGATGGCGATCGTGACCAGGAACAGGGCCGCGATGCCGAGCAACGACAGCCGCAGCAGGAACGGTCGGGACAGATGCAAGTGGCGCGACGTGCTCATCGCGTCCTCTTCAGGTCGAGGACCACGACGCTGGCGGCAAGCCAGGCCACGATGGTGGCGAAGAAGTACACCAGGTCACGGAGATCG
>NZ_JBFUJE010000193.1:0-7196 GCF_056401535.1 Luteibacter sp. P4_E6
GTCGCAGACAGAGGCGTCTCCCGCACACTCTCCACATTCCCTGAGCCGCTAGGAGCACATGCGACCCATGATCTCCCTTCGTACCAAGGCCGCTCTCGCGGCGCTCTCCTTCACTGCCTACTCCGCTTACGGTGCCGCCATGAACAAGCCTGATGTCAAGCTCAACCCCCAGCCACGGATGCGCTATGAAATCACCATCAAGGTGGACAATGCGCCCGGCCCCTTCGACCGTGTGGAAGGTGTGATCGACTACCGAGTCAGCAACGAGAACTGTGTGCCGCTCACGCCTGTAACAGGTGCCACCGTTGCGCCCGAGAAGCGGGTGCCTATCGTGCTCACCCACTCGGGCGGAAACATCTACAAGGGCGAGATCTACGCGGACCTTCTTCAGGACGAGGACTACTACGGCAAGGGCGTCTGTCATTGGTCGGTCGTCGCGGCCAGTGCAAACCTGTACGTCAAGCAAGTGGACTTCAGTGCGCCTCTGTTCCACGACGACTTGCTGAAGGGCAAACCGGTCACCCGTTACTACTCCAACCGCTCCTACGCGACAACACAGATGGAGCGCGTGGACACCGGCGAGACCGACCGCAYGCAGTACCAGGACGAAGCAAACGCGACCTTCTCCATCACCGTCCAGGCCGAGGAGAAGCATCCATGACACTCTCCTCTACCGATTACGCCTTACTGGCCCAGGACTCTTATCACGATCCAGTCCTGAATAAGCCCAAGGAACTGGGCGGCATCACTTATGAGGCCATCGACGTGGAGAACAATCCGCGGACGGGGTTTCAGGCCACCGCATACAAGCGCATGGACACAGGTGAGATCGTCATTGCCTACCGCGGCACGGAGTTCGATCGCGAACCCGTCCAGGACGGGGGCGTTGACGCGGGCATGGTCCTGGCCGGGGTGAACCTCCAGACAGCAAACTCCGAGGCGTTCACCGAACGCGTGCTGGAGAAGGCCCGCGTGGATGCCGATCTCCACCACCGCCCGTTGCAGGTGACGGTGACCGGTCATTCGCTTGGGGGGACGCTGGCAGAGATCAACGCATCGAGATACGGGCTAAAAGGCGAGACGTTCAATGCTTATGGCGCCGCTGGCCTGCGTGAGGGCGTACTCGAGGGCGGATCTCAGGTTATCGACCATGTCCGCGCAGGCGATGTCGTCAGTGCAGCGAGTCCGCATTTTGGCGAGGTTCGCATCTACGCGGCTCAGAAAGACATTGATACGCTCTCGCATGCCGGTTATCGCGACGACGGCGGCATCCTAAGCGCGCGCAATCCAATCAAGGCGATCGACTTCGACTCCCACGCCATCGATAACTTCGTGCCAAACAGCAAACTGCTTGGTGAGTCCATCATCAATCCGGAGAACCAGGCGCGGTATAAGGCGCACGAAGGCATGATCGACCGTTATCGCAACGACGTTGCGGACATCCGCATGGGTCTCTCTGCCGCGTGGGAGATTCCCAAAGCGATCGGCGACCTGAAGGATGCCGTCGAACATCGTGCCGCCGAGGCGCTAGGTGCGGGTGTTGTCGCGGTCGAGCACGGCGTGCAGTACGCGGTCCACGAGGCGAAGGAGGGGTTCGACCATCTCAAGGCGGGCGTCCAGCATGTCGGCCACGACATTGCCGACGGGGTCCACGCGGTAGAAGCGAAAGCCAAGGGCGCCTGGAACACCCTGACCCACCCCGGCACCTGGTTCGAACACGACAAGCCTGGCGTATCGCTCGATCACACCGCACACCCCGACCATCCCCTCTTCAAGCAGGCGCGAGAGGCAGTCCATGAGCTGGACCGCGCCCACGGCCGCCACCCCGATGTCGCCAGCGAGAACGTCGCCGGCAGCCTCGTGGTCAAGGCCAGACAGGAGGGTCTCGAACGGATCGACAAGGCCGTGCTCAGCGACGATGCCTCACGTATCTATGCCGTGCAGGGAACCCCTGATTCACCCCTGAAGCGCATGGCCGAGATGCCGACCGAGCAGGCCGCCAATACGTCGGTCGCCGAAAGCAGCATGCAGTGGCAGCAAGCCGCCCAACAGGCGCAGCAGCAGGCCCAGATGGCCAGCCAGCAAACTCCAACCCACCAGGAAAGGACGCAGCCGTCGCACGGCCTGTGATTCCCAGAAGCGAAGGAAAAGGTAGATAGCGCATGAGTAAGACAAGGGGATATTGGGCGATCGGCCTTTTCGTGGCCGCTCTCGTCACGGGTGAGTTGCTTTCGGGCTATCTCACCCTGCTGTTCCTCCGCCTCGGACAGATCCCGTTGCGGCTGGCGACGTACTACGAGTATGTGCGGGCGCTCAACCTACCGCAGGTGCGACCGTACGCGTGGAAGATCGAGACGGCCGGCGTGCTTGGTTTCGCTATCCCGCTGATTCTCTGGTTTGTGGTGGTGTACTTCCTCACGAAGAAGAAGAAACAGGCCATTCACGGCGATGCCCGTTTCGCCAATGGCGGCGACCTTCGCAAGCAGAAGATGCTCTCGCCCGCGCCCAACGGCATCCTCGTCGGCAAGTACAAAGGCGACCTCGTTCGCCTACCCGGCCAGCAGTTCGTCATCCTCGCTGCCCCCACCCGCTCGGGCAAGGGCGTGGGCGTGGTGATCCCCAACCTGCTCGATTACCAGGAATCGATCGTCGTACTCGACATCAAGCAGGAGAACTTCGACCTCACCAGTGGCTGGCGTAAGTCGCAGGGTCAGGAAATCTACCTGTTCAATCCGTTCGCCGAAGATCGGCGCACGCATCGCTGGAATCCGTTGAGCTACGTCTCCAAGGATCCCGCGTTCCGCGTTTCTGATCTCATGAGCATCGCCTCGATGCTCTACCCGGATGGCTCGGACGAGCAGAAGTTCTGGGTCAGCCAGGCGCGTAACGCCTTCATGGCCTTCTCGCTTTACCTCTGCGAAAAGTGGGAAGACGACGAGCGAAAGAATCGACCCATGGCCGTCCGCAGCAAGCCGACACTGGGCATGATCTATCGCCTCTCGTCTGGCGACGGCACCGACCTGCGCGAGCTGTACACCGCCCTGTCGAAGGAATCCTTCCTGAGCGCGAACGCGCAGTCCGCCTTCGCCAACATGCTGTCACAGGCCAACGAGACCTTCGCATCGATCCTTGGCACCTTCAAGGAACCGCTGAACGCCTGGATCAACCCGGTGCTGGACGCTGCGACCAGCGAGGACGACTTCCTCCTGACCGATGTGCGCAAGAAGCGCATGACGATTTACATCGGCATCCAGCCGAACAAACTCGCCGAGAGCCGGCTGATCGTGAACCTTTTCTTCAGCCAGCTGATCAACCTCAACACCAAGGAACTGCCGCAGAACAACCCGGAGCTCAAGCACCAGTGCCTGCTGCTCATGGACGAGTTCACGTCCATCGGCAAGGTGGAGATCATCGCTTCGGCGGTGTCGTATATGGCTGGCTATAACATCCGCTTGCTCCCGATCATCCAAAGCATGGCGCAGCTGGACGCCACCTATGGCAGGGACGTATCGCGCACGGTGATCACCAACCACGCGCTGCAGATCGTCTTCGCACCGCGCGAGCAGCAGGATGCCAACGACTACTCCGACATGCTCGGCTACACCACGGTACGCCGCGAGAACATCACCAAGAATAAGAACGGTGACGTATCCAGGAGCCACTCGGAAGAGAAGCGCGCGCTGATGCTTCCGCAGGAGCTGAAGTCGATGGGCACGGACAAGGAAGTGTTCCTTTACGAAGGCATTCCACATCCGGTGATGTGCGAGAAGATCCGGTATTACGAAGACAAGTATTTCACTTCACGGTTGATGCCAAAAGCGACCGTGACACCACTTACCATATGAGTTGCAACACGTCGCCCCGATGGACGACATCTTCTTCAGGGAACAAGGAAAGCACGATGTCTGATTCACGTCACCCTGGGCGCGCTCGCGCCGCCCGCCTTCTGGCCGTAAGCCTGACCCTCGCACTGGCGCCCTGCGCTGCCGTGCACGCCGCCGATGCCTGTGAGGCTTCGTTTCAGGCCAGCGGCGACGAGGCCACCGGCCTGGTCTTCGATGCCCGCATCAAGATTCCGCAATTGCGCATTAGCGATGCGCTTATGAAAATGCGAGACATCGCGACGGCGGATGGCTTTGAGGTCGGCAAGGACGTCATCGGCAATGGGAAAGGCATGCTCATGCTGGTGCAAAAGCCCGGCAAGAAGACCCGCCCGTTCGGCATCGAAGTAAATGCAAACGACCAGGGCACCGTCTCGATGACCGCTCACATGCCTCCGGGCATGYAAGCGACGTCCGAAAACATCCGCCCGGCGATGTGCGGCATGCTGGCCCGACTGCAGTCGTCGGGTGGTGAGACGGGTGGTGGCACGTCGCTCGGATCGCTTGCAACACGCAGTGACACGTCCGCGCCGGCCGCGGCTGGTGGGACGATGCCGGCCCCGGTCACGCCTGAAGAGTCTTCGCGCATCTGCACGGCGAACGTCGAGGGTCTGACTGGCGAGGTAGACGACACGCGTCCGGTTTTCGCAACGTGGACGCTCGGCCCCGGTGGCGACGACGCGCGTGCCGCTCTTGAACGCGTGAAGAAGGGCGCCGGCGGCATGTCCGATCTAAGGGTCGGAAACGATAGCTACGCTGGCAAGATCGGCCGCCTCGACGTTGATGTCGTCTCGACGTCGTCGTACGTCGACTCAAGCTCCAGTAGCAAGGACGGTGAAACGCCGCCCTTCCCTGTCCACATCGAATACGACGCTGGCATGGCGGCTATTTCACTCACTGCTCAACCGAGGGCGGGTCGCAAGATGAACGCGGGGCGCATCGGCTATCTCATGTGCACGCTAGCGGCCATGGCCAATCAGGCGGCCAAGCCAGAGAAGCCCAGAGGCTACCTCAGCCGGGCCCTCATTCCTTCATTCAACCGCGATCGGAGGGAAGCCGAGGGCAAGACCTCGCTACAGAGTCAGTCGCATGAAGCGCTCTATAAGCGCGCCATCTATGCTGGCAAGGCTTTCGTGATCACGCCCGCAGTGGACCTGAAAGACAAGTACGGTTCCATGACACAGAGCCAGAAGCGCGAAAAGGCCCTGATCGACTATTGGGTAGATGCGACGGCCGTCACCATGTGGCAGGACCGTGCACATCCGGACAACCAGTTGACAACCGGCTATGGCGCGAACGAATTCGCCGAAGGCTTCAGGGGCTGGACTGCCGCCATCCCCTGGCACGATAGCTTGTACACCGTCTATTTCGTGGACCCCGGCACGTATGACTTGAAGAAGGCCTCACTCGAGCTGCGGCGCGCCTCCCTCCCGACAACAACCGAGAGCCACRCAACCACTTCACCTAAGATCGGCACGGTGACGCTTGCCGCGACACTGGACACCGAGTATTACCGCACGCAGGAATGGAAGAGTGCCGATTACCGAACGACCATGGTCGACCAGCCCTATTGTGTGACGCAGCCCAATGGCAGTGGTTGCGCATATGTCGCCCACGAGCAGGTGGCGAATACTGAGATGGTCTCCCCCGCCCATTACGAGGACGTCTCTCACAAGCGCGCCGCTGGAGGCCTGGCGGTGAGCGCGACACTGACGCGGCCGTTCGCCAGCTTCACCGTGACACCCGGTGACGTCGCGCTTATCGACGGTTTCTGGGCGGACGCCGATAGTGCCGCTATCGATACGAGTGCGTGCAAGAAGGACGACTCGGACACGATTACCTGTGCCATCACGCGGTTCAGTCTCTGGCGCGTACCCGCCATGGCTAACGCGGCTGCCATGGGTCGCCAGGCCACGGCGGACATCGCGCCCGTAAAGTCAGGCATCTTCGCAGACGCCCATCCCGTGCCAGTACAGGTCACCGCCAAACCGACGGATGCAAATCCGAGCGCCATCGAAGCGCCGGGGGCCAAACGGTACGTGATCGACGCGAAATAGGTCTGACTACTTGTACTCATGTATAGCGGAGGCGGCGCCGACGATGGCCCCGACTATTGCATGCGCCCCGGGAAGGCTGAGGTCATGGACGTCAACAGTTCAAAGATCCTTTACTTTGCGGCCGCGAATGCCACCGACATCTCCGACGTACCCGCCTATGGATACACCCAGGCGCAAACGGGCCTCATGGGCGTCTGCAAGATCCGCCTGGGTGGTAAGCAGGGCTGGGCGTTCATCGCCATGGAGCCAGCCATGACGTTCGGCTCCGCAGGCGAATGCGGTTGCCGTGATGCGCCCCTTGAGAAGCTCAGTAAAAAAGACGAACGACTTCGGCGAATAAATGCGGACTGAATAAATCAGGTGACCCGAAAACGTCTTCCGACAAAAGCGTCGAAACTGACTGACGAGATGGGAGTTTCTTCGAGCCGTCTTCCGACAAAAGCGAACGTGCTGCCTGAAGAAATATCTCAGGCATGAGCACTCGAACTTACGTCGATCAGCGGGGCAAAGACGGCAATATCTGCTACCGATTGCAGCCCCTACAGACAACCCAAACTTGTTTTGCTAGGGTCACATCGTTGCCCGCGTCATCGACAAGAACGCGTCGCAGGCAACCATCGCTCGATGCGGTGAGAAGCGCGGGCCAAGGGTGCGTTAGGAACACCCCTGACCCGCTAACCAAACCAACTACTCTAGGAGTTGATAATGGCTGCCCACCATTCTACGGCACTCGCCCGCCCGCCAGATCCCCAAGGTGGCACCCCCAGCGGAAACCGGGCCGTCTGCATCTAGCGCAGACACGGTTGAAGAACCGCGGCGTTCGCCGTTTGCATCAGAATTTTCTTGGCCGTAGCACCCGGYACGTCGCCGGCTGGCCGAAGAAAACGCGCTGACGCCGCTATCCACGTTATTCAATCAACCGCCCGGCGTCCGGTCACGGACAGCCGGTGAAACCGCGGGTCCGATGGGCCGCGGCACGCCGCGCTGTAGCACTGCGTGCCGCGTTTGGAGACGCGCGCCGAATACACAAGGAGCAGGTAATGCTTATGGAAACCGATGCCAACGCGCATGAGCTTTTGAACGAGGCCACCGAGTGGCTGCAGTACTCGCGTGGCGTGACTCAGTTGTTGGCTGAGCTGGTGCACGAATCCGAGGATCTGGATTGCGCACAGATGTCCTTGGCGCTGGATGCGATCGGGGCGATGACGCAGAGGGGACTTTGGTGTTTGGCTGAGGGGCGTGCGGGGTTGGTTGGGGG
>NZ_JBFUJE010000194.1:0-7182 GCF_056401535.1 Luteibacter sp. P4_E6
CAACCTGGCCCGCTGCCGCGGGATCGCCGATGAATCGGCTCCTACACGGAGCTTGGGATATGGTCGGCATCTGACTGCACCGGAGTTCCGCCATGCGTCGTACGCTCATCGCCCTCGCCCTGCTCTGCATCGCCACGCCCCTCCTCGCCGACGACACGCCCGCGATCAAGGAACTCGGCCCGCGCCTCGAACACGTCGACTACCCCTACTCGGTCACGATGTTCAACGTGCAGAGCCAGGGCCAATCGCTCGAGATGGCCTACATGGATCTCAAGCCGGAGAAACCGAACGGCCGCACCGTCGTCCTCCTGCACGGCAAGAATTTCTGCGGACCGTATTGGCAGGCGACCGCGGAGCATCTCCGTGTCGCGGGCTATCGCGTGGTCATTCCCGATCAGATCGGCTTCTGCAAATCGTCCAAGCCACGCGGCTATCAGTACGGCATCGCCCAGCTCGCCGCGAACACGCATGCGCTGCTGGCGAGTCTCAGCGTCGACAAGGTCACCGTCGTCGCGCATTCCATGGGCGGCATGATCGGTGCGCGCTACGCGCTCATGTACCCGCAGGGCGTGGAGAAGCTGGTGCTGGTCGATCCACTGGGGCTGGAAGACTGGAAGGCCAAGGGCGTGCCGTGGCGCAGCGTGGACGCTTGGTACGCGAGCGAGATGAAGACCTCGTACGCCACCATCCGCGCTTACCAGCTGAAGAGTTACTACGACGGCAAGTGGAAGTCCGACTACGACCGTTGGGCGGTGATGCAGGCCGGCATGTACGAAGGCAGCGGCCGCGAAGCCGTCGCGTGGGCCGGCGCACTCACCTACGACATGATCTTCAGCCAGCCGGTGATCTACGAGTTTCCTGATATCCGCGTGCCCACGGTGTTGATCATCGGACAAGCGGATAAGACGGCGATCGGCAAGGATGCCGCGCCGTCGTCTGTGCAGGAGAAGCTTGGGGATTACGCGACGCTGGGTAAGGAAGCGGCGGCGAAGATTCCCGGGGCGAAACTCATTCCGCTCGATGGGCTGGGGCACGCACCCATGATCGAAGCACCCGAGCGCTTCTATAAAGCGCTGGACGAAGCCCTGTAACGGCACTCTCGCTCTTTGTAGGAGCCGATTCATCGGCGATCCCGCGGCAGCGGGCACGGTTACCGCAACCTGGTTATCGCCGATGAATCGGCTCCTACAAAAGCGTGGCCGTGCACCATCAGGCGACTTGCTCGCGGGGTGGTATGAAGCGGTCGAGTTTGCCGCTGAAGATGCGGTCGCGGTTAGCGGGATCTTCCAATAGCGAATGCGGAAACACCGGACGCAAGGCACTGACCGCATCGAGCCGTTCGATCTGCTCAGCTGACAGCGTGACCTTCGTTGCCGCCAGATTCGCCAGAAGCTGCGCGACGCTGCGCGGGCCGATGATGGGGAGCGCGCCCTTGCGCGCTACCCAGGCGATAGCGACCTCACCCGGCGTGACATCCAGTTCGTCGGCCGTCGCAATCACGGCATCGAGGATCGCCGTGCGTTGCTTCGTGTCTTCGGCCTGGAACACACGCCCGCCGAAGCCTTCGGCGCGACCCTTCTCGCCTCGACGGTACTTGCCGGTGAGCATGCCGCCGCCGAGCGGCGACCACGCGACGACGCCCAGACCCAGCGCTTCGCCCATCGGCAGCAGCTCCTGTTCCGTTGTGCGCTCGACGAGGCTGTGCTCGACCTGCAGGCCGGCGATCGGGATGCTGCCGCGCAGTTCGGCGATGGTTGCCGCGCGTGACACGCGCCATGCGGGGAAGTCGGACAAGCCGGCGTAGAGAATCTTCCCCGCGCGCACGAGATCGTCGAAGCCGCGGACAATCTCCTCCATGGGTGTCACACCGTCAGCGTAATGCACCCAGTAGAGATCGACGTGATCGGTGTTGAGTCGCTTCAGACTCGCCTCGAGCGAGGCCACCATCGCCTTGCGGCTGTTACCGGTGACCAGGAGGCCCGCGTTGGCCTGGGCGCTCTGGCTGAACTTGGTGGCCAGGACAAACTCGTTGCGGCGACCCACGAGCAATCGGCCGAGGATCTCTTCCGACTCGCCGAACTGATAGCTGTCGGCGGTATCAATGAAGTTGCCGCCGGCGTCGGCGTACGCGTCGAGCATTCGGCTCGCCTCGTCCTGCTCGCTGCCATGGCCCCACCGCGTGCCGAAGCTGCCGGTGCCGAGCACCAGCTCGGAGACGCGCAAACCCGTGTGCTTACCAAAGAGCTTGTAACGCATGATGTCCGATTCCTCTGTTATGCGGGAAGGCCCTCACCCCTCGGGCGAGGGCCTGAGTGCTTACTTGCCGGCGGCTTCTTCGATGACCTTGACCACCACGTCGGGGTGCGAGAGGAACACGGTGTGGCTCGAGCCAGGCACCGTCGTGACCTTGGCCTTGGCGCGCTCGTACATCCAGCGCTGCAGGTCCATGTTGATGGTCTTGTCGGCACCGGGCAGCACGGCCCAGGAGGGTTTGGTCTTCCACGCCGCCGCCTTCGCTGGCGTGCCGAAAGCCTCGACGGACAGGATCACCTGCGAATGCGCCATGAAGGACGCCAGCGCCGACGATGAGTCCGCGGCGAAGTTTTCGCGGAACTTCGTGGGGTCCATGTAGAAGAACTTGCCGTCCGCGGTCTTCTTGACGTCGTTGTTCGGCGCCGGGTACTTCGCCATCGTCTCGAGCGTCTCGGTGCTCTCACCGACATCGGGCACGAGCGCCGCGAGATACACGAGTGATTTCACCTTCGGGTCCGCGCCTGCTTCGGTGATGACCTGGCCGCCCCAGCTGTGGCCGACAAGCACGGTCGGGCCGTCCTGCTGGTCGATCACGCGCTTGGTGGCCTCGACATCCGCGGCGAGGCTGGTCTCGGGAATCTGGACGATCGACACCTCGTAACCCTTGGCGACGAGCGAGTCGTAGACGGCGCGCCAGCCTGAGCCGTCGGCGAAGGCGCCGTGGACGAGTACGACATTGTGGATCGGGGCCGCTTGGGCAGCGGGGGTACCTGCAACACCCAGGGTCAGGGCACCGAGGGCGAACAGCGTAGAAAACTTCGACATGGCGAATCTCCTTCGTGGCGGGTTATGATTGCGACTGCAATCTAATATCTTTTCGTGGCGGTTGCAATCAAAACCGTCGGAACGGTTCAGGAGTGTGAAATGCGTGTTTCCAAGGAAAAATCGGCCGAGAACCGTGAAGCCCTGCTCGCAGCGGCGAGTCGGCTATTCAGGGAGAAAGGCGTGGATGGCGTCGGTGTGGCGGAAGTGGCAAAGGAAGCCGGGCTGACCCACGGCGCCCTCTATGCCCACTTCCCCTCGAAGGATCTGCTCGCGGCCGAGGCGTTCTCGCACGGTTTCGCGCAGCGGATGGACCGTGCACGTGCCTGGGCGGGTGATCGGCATCCCTCGTTCGAGGAATACCTGGGCAGCCTCTACACCACGCTCCAGCGAGACGACCTGACCACGAGTTGCCCGATGACAGCATCCGCCAGCGATGTCGGACGCCAGGGCGAGGCACTCAGCCGTAGCTTTGCGCAGGCGTTCGAGGAAGAGGTAGCGATGATGGCCGGCGCTATCGACGAGACGGTGCCGCAGGACGTGCGGCGGCAGTTGGCGGTGGCGTCGATTGCAGCGCAGATCGGTGCGATCGCCGTCTCGCGTGCGGTAGCCAAGACCGATGCCGCGCTGTCGGATGAAGTGCTATTGGCGACGCGCGATGCGATTGCGGCGGCCTTCGCGGCGCGCACCGCTGCAAGTCAGTGAATCACTGCACGAACGAGATTTCCCGCTGCACGGGCCGGATGACGTAACCAACGGGCATCCAGCCGGCGCTTCCCGGCGCCAGCGATACGGTCTCGAAGAGAATCGCCCGGGCGAACTGCGCGATGAAGATCACGTTGAGGTAATCGCCGGTAGGCAACCCGACCGGGTCGCGAACACGCGTGACCTCGAACCACTCGCGGCTGTTCAGTGCCCCGCGATCGAGACGGATCTTCCGCAGATAACGAACCCATTCCGCACGCGGCACCAGGCGCTGCATCATCGCGCCGGCTTCGAGCCACATGGCGTCGGGGCGGCGCGCTGTGTTGGACAGCTGTACCCAGTGCGTGGCGTTGGCGACGGCATTGTCCAGCGAGTTCGGCTGGGGGCCGAGACGTGGCTCGTGGGCCACGGTGAGCAGCGCCCCGAGGGCATTCGTGCCCGTCAGCCGCGGCGCGGGAATCTTTCGTGCAACGGCGCTCGCCGGGGCCATGAGTTGCCTCCACCTTATCGTGGGGTCCAGCTTCCGGCGCGCAGGCGGGCCTGCCAAGTCAGCCGGATGGGCTACCGCTTTCGCCCAAGGTAGGAGCCGATTCATCGGCGAACCCGCGGCAGCGGGCCAGGTTGTCGCGCTACGGACGGCGGCTTTGTGTGGGAGCCGATTCATCGGCGATAACCAGGTATCGGGAACCTGGCCGGCTGCCGCCGGATCGCCGATGAATCGGCTCCCACAAGGGGGAGACAAGCTTTAGCGGCGGCCGAAGGCCAGCACTTCCGAGGTATAGGTCTCGATGACCAGGCTGAAGGGCTGGCTGGCCTCGTTGAACAGGACGGCGCGGTGGCGCAGCAGCTCGTGGGGGATCGTCAGAGGGCCCTTGGTGGCGACAGGCAGGGGCGCGTCCATCTCCCATCCCTTGGGCAGCGGCGACCACAGGAGGTCCGCACTGATCGTCTGGCGGCGGAAATGCAGCGGCTGTACGACCTTGCCGAACGGCTGGTCGCTGCTGTCGAGGATCTGGTTCATTTCCGGGGTGAGGCGCGACGGGACGTACCAGTTGTCCGCCTCGGAGAGCACATGCTCCCCGCAGGCCAGCTGGACGCGACGGTATTTCACCGGCTCATCCGGACCGATACCGAGCGTCTGCCGTCCGTCATCCGGCAGGGGCTTGTCCTGGCCCTTCACACGGCGGGCGAGGATCTTCGCGTCGCCAGCCAGTGCGTGGTCGCTGCACCAGCGCTCCAGCGTGAGCGTCGCACTGGGGTGGCTGAGCAGGTCGGCGTTCAGCGTTTCCAGCAGCGCCAGCGCCTGCGTGCGCGAGGCGATATCGTCACTGAAGGGCTCGCGCGCCTGTACCGACGGCGCCGAGGTGGCGGCCATGACGGCAAGACTTCCGGCGGCGATGAAGGTGCGCGTGCTGCTCATGAGTTTCATTCGGTCCGTGACGTTGGTGCCAGAGATATCGGAATCGGTTGCGCCGCGGCATTTCTGTAGGAGCCGATTCATCGGCGATCCCCGCGGCAGCGGGTAGGTAGCCATAAGGATACCGCTAGCACCCGTTCGCCGATGAATCGGCTCCTACCGAAGGAGCGTGTGGCACAGGGGATCTACTTGCCCGTATCCATGAAGAAGATCGCGAAGACGTCCTCTTCGACCTTGATGCTGCCTACTTGCAGATCGATTTTCGGAAGGGTCGCCGCGGTGACCGTGACGCTGGAGAGCTCGCCTCGTCCCCCGACGTAGGCCGGTGAATCCGTGACGGTATAGAGCGTGCCGAGCTTGACCCCGTAAGCGTCCGCCATGGCCTTCGCGGAGCGGATGGAGTCCTTGATCGCGTCGCGTCGCACGTCCTGCCGGACCGCTTCGATATCGCTACGGGTGACGGTGGTTCCGGTGATCTGCAACTCCTGGTCGGCCTCGACGCCGTCGATGAACTGGCGAAGGTCGTCCAGGTTCGCGAACACCGCATGGGCCGTACGCGAGACCTGCGTCCCGAGGAAGGCGTCCTTGTCGTCGCGGTACTCCGACTTGGCGTCGACGCTGATCGCCGTCGCGTCGATCGATTCCGGTATCGCGTGGTGTGACTTGAAGCCGGCGAGTACACCGGCCATCAGTTTCTCGACGCGGGTACGCGCCACGGCCGGCTTCATGTCCACGGCGATGACACGCAGATCGATACCGAACCGGTCCGGCTGGACGCTGCGCTCCGCGTGGCCTTTGGCGGACAGGTAGGGAGAGGATGGCGTCTCGGACGCCGAGGCGAGCACAGGTAAGGCGGCAAGAGCGACAGCAAGCAGATAACGATTCATACCCGACGATCTCCTTTCGACACGGATGACGACAACGCACTGTTCAACGGCAACGCATTCTTCCGACGGCAACGCACATTTTCTGTAGGAGCCGATTCATCGGCGATCCCCGCGGCAGCGGGGTGGAAAGGGTGCGGCTAGCACCCTATCGCCGATGAATCGGCTCCTACAACAGCACTGTCGTTTACAGGCCTTTCGCGGCTTGGGCTACTGCGCGGAACAGTGCGCGACCCTTGTTCATCGTCTCTTCCCACTCGGCCGCGGGATCGGAGTCGTAAACAACGCCGCCGCCGGCTTGCACGTGCAGGCGGCCGTCCTGGATCACGGCGGTGCGGATGGCGATGGCGGTATCCGCGTCGCCCCACCAGCCGAGCCAGCCGATGGCGCCGGCGTAGATGTTGCGCTTGAACGGTTCGAGCTCCTGGATGATCTCCAGCGCGCGGATCTTCGGCGCGCCACTCACCGTACCGGCCGGGAACGTCGCCTTGATGACATCCATGTAGGAGAGGTCGTCGCGAATGTCGCCTTCGACCTGGGACACGATGTGCATGACGTGCGAGTAACGCTCGACCACGAAGGATTCGGACAACTCCACCGTGCCCGTCTTACTCACGCGGCCGACGTCGTTGCGACCGAGGTCGATCAGCATGAGGTGCTCGGCGCGTTCCTTTGGATCGGCGAGCAGCTCGGTTTCCAGCGCGACGTCTTCCGCTTCATCGGCACCGCGACGACGCGTGCCTGCGATCGGCCGCAGCACGACGCGCCCCGCCTTCAGCCGCACGAGGATCTCCGGCGACGAGCCGACGATCTGGGTCGGACCCATGTCGATGAAGAACATGTACGGCGAGGGATTCATCGCGCGCAGTGCGCGGTAAACGTCCACCGGCCGTGCGTTGAACTTGACGCTCAGGCGCTGCGACGGCACGACCTGGAAGATGTCGCCGGCGCGGATGTATTCCTGCGCCTTGCGCACCACTTCTTCGTACTCCTCGCGGGTGAACGAGGATTTGAAATCGGATTCGTCGATCGCTGCGGGCTGCAGCATCTGCGGGTACGAGACGCCGCCCTGGCGCAGGCGGAAGGCGAGCGCATCGAGAC
>NZ_JBFUJE010000195.1:0-7154 GCF_056401535.1 Luteibacter sp. P4_E6
GTTCTATTGCGACTACTTCAAGCGTGACAACAAGAACGGCGGCGCGTGGATGAGCAACTTCGTCGACCAGTCGAAGCTGTTCGGTACCAAGCCGGTGGTCTACAACGTCGCCAACTTCACCAAGCCGGCGGCTGGCCAGCCCGCGTTGCTCTCGTTCGACGATGTCACCACCATGTTCCACGAGTTCGGTCACGCGCTGCACGGCATGTTCGCCAACACGCAGTACGCGTCGTTGTYCGGCGCGAACACCGCCCGCGACTTCGTCGAGTTCCCGTCGCAGTTCAACGAGCAGTGGGCGTCGGACCCGAAGGTCTTCGCCAACTACGCCAAGCACTACCAGACCGGCGCGGCCATGCCGGACGAACTCGTTGCCAAGATCAAGAAGGCGAGCAGCTTCAACCAGGGCTATGCGATGAGCGAACTCATCTCGGCAGCCCTGCTCGACATGCAATGGCACATGATTGCCCCGGGTGCGCCGAAGCAGGACGTCGATGCCTTCGAGGCGAACGCGCTCAAGAAGGCCGGCTTCACCCTCGCGCAGGTGCCGCCGCGTTACCGCTCCAGCTACTTCCAGCACATCTGGGGCAACGGCTACGCCGCGGGTTACTACGCTTACCTGTGGACGCAGATGCTCGATTCCGACGCCTTCGAGTGGTTCAAGGAGCACGGTGGCCTGACCCGCGAGAACGGGCAGATCTTCCGCGACAAGATCCTCTCGCGCGGCAATACCGAGGAACTTGGCAAGCTCTATCGTGACTTCCGCGGCAAGGAGCCGAGCATCGAGCCGATGCTGAAGGATCGCGGGTTGAAGTAAATTCGCGTCGTGGCGGTGATCGTAAAAAGGGCGGCCTTATGGCCGCCCTTTTTTTCCCCTAGGGCGTAAGACTGATTCGCGAGATCTGCAGCAAACCGCYGCGCCAAAGGATCCCCTGCACTTCGTTGAGCGGATCGGCGTGGTAATCCAGGTTCATCGAAAATCCCCCGGCGTCACCATGCATCCTCTGCAAGGGCTGGCAGATATTGAACGAGTGGAGTTCGGCAAGCCCTGGTGCTTTCGCACAGGGCGATCTGAGGTACGTGATGCGCGACTCCGCGGCCCCGTTGGGGATGCGTATGTCACAGCGCACGTGGCCATAGGCACGGCGAAAGATCAAGCGACACTCGTTGTTCCTGCCGCGCGTACCTGTCACCACCACGCTGCCCTTGTCCGTCTCCTCGATGATGACATCGCTGACGGCCACGATCATCGTGTTGTTCAACTGCAGCATGGAGCCGGCCTTTACCGTGCCGGGGGGAGCATTCTCGAAAGACTCGTCCCATTTGCATGGCGCGAGCGCGCCCAGTTCGGGTGGCTTATACCCTTCTTGCTCGCTCGTCATGAACGCTTGCAGTTGCTTGTTGTTCCACGACGGTCTGGGGCCCGACGACTTCCCTGGCACGGGCGTCGGTGCGGGTTCGGCTCGGATTGCGGGTGACGCAGGTGTAGCGGACATCTGCAACATCATGTCGCGGCCCTCCAGGATGGATGGGCGCCGAGTTCCGGTCGGCGCGATGTTCGCTAAGCAAGCATCAAAATGGACCCGTCCGCAATATAACTTTCGTTGTAGGTGTCAGCCGTCGGCGGCGTTGCGAACCTGTGCCGTGCGTCGGCGGTACCGCATGTAGAGGCGCTTCATGAGGTAGAGCACCTGTCCGCCGAACCCCTTGTCCTGCGCCTGGAGGAGCTGGCTGTTCTCCGCATAAAGCATCTTGGAGAGGTTGTCCCGCGACGCAATTGTCTCGCGCAGTGCGAACACATCGGCTTCGGTCAGTGTGTAACCCGGTGCCAGATGGTCGGGGAGCTGCCGGTTGACGTAATGGGTCGTGTGACGGGGCGCGGTTTCTTCCGCCGGCCGGTCCTTCGTATAGAAGTACAGCGCGATCGACTTGCGCGAAAGCCCAGGGCGGTCGGCGGGGAAAGCGATCCGGTCGAAGCCGTGCCAGCTGGTCTCGGTGGTCTCGAAGATCACGCAGCGATTCAACAGCGGTGCGACGCGCACCGCTGGCTGTGGGTCGGCATACGGGTCCTTGTAAAGATCGAGCAGCCCGCCCCACGCGTCGTCCCACTCGGGATTCAGGTACACGATGAGGTTCAGTCGTCGGTGCCATCGCTCGCTGGGGTGGAAATTGAAATCGATGTGCGGGCTGAGTGGTTGCCCGTTGCGGTTCTCGTGCGTACCGCCGCCCAGGTAGAACGGGTCGTACAACAAGCCCTCGATACCGGTGACACGGCCGAGGTACGTCAGGAACGCCGGCGTCTGGATGATTTCGTCGAGCCGCCGGTAAGCAGGCCCGAGCTGCGGCATGGCGTCCACGGTGGATTTACCACCCGGACGGCCGTCGTCACCGATGAAGTTGCCGCGCTCGAAGGCGGGGAACTCACGCACCAGCTCGGCAAGAAAGGCGTCGTCGAGGAACCCGTCGATGACGACATGGCGGAAGGGCTGGGCAGTGGCGAACGCCTCCGCGTGTCGTTGGGCCAGGCCTAGCGCCGCGGTATCGATGATGGCTTCGTGGTCCACTGATGAGTTCCTGCCCTGGATGCTCTCGGGATTCTAGTGCAAGAACTTTCCGAGCGAGAAACTCTTGCGAAAAAAAGGCCGCGCTTCTTGCGGAGCGCGGCCTGGATCATGCGAAACGGGTTTTACTCGCCGATCGTCAGCAGCGACGCATTGCCACCCGCCGCCGTGGTGTTGATCGTGAGCGTGCGCTCACCGGCGAAGCGGAGCAGGTAGTGCGGGCCGCCGGCCTTCGGACCGGTGCCGGAGAGGCCTTCACCGCCGAACGGCTGCACGCCGACCACCGCACCAATCTGGTTACGGTTGACGTAGCAGTTGCCGACGCGCGCGCGGCTCTGGATGTAATCGATGGTGTCGTCGATGCGGCTGTGGATGCCGAGCGTGAGACCGAAGCCAGTGGCGTTGATTTGCTCGACCACCTTGTCCAACTCCGAGCCCTTCCAGCGGATCACGTGCAGCACGGGGCCGAACACTTCGCGGGTGAGCACGTCGAGCGACGGGATCTCGTAAGCACGCGGCCCGAAGAACGTACCGTTCGCGGTGGCGTCGTTGAGCGGCACCTCGCCGATCTTCTTCGCTTCCTTGTCCATGCGTGCAGCATGGTCGACGAGGATCTGCAGTGCGTCGTTATCGATCACCGGGCCGACGTCGGTCGAGAGCAGGCCGGGATCGCCGATCTTCAGCTCGGCCATGGCGCCGGCGAGCATCGCGGTGACCTTGTCGGCGATATCTTCCTGCACGAACAGGACGCGTGCCGCCGAGCAACGCTGGCCTGCGGATTGGAAGGCCGAAGCGATCACATCCTTGACGATCTGTTCCGGCAGCGCCGACGAGTCGGCGATCATCGCGTTCTGGCCGCCGGTCTCGGCGATCAGCGCGGCGATAGGCGCGTTACGCGCGGCCAGGGCACGGTTGATCGCCCAGGCGGTGTCGGTCGAGCCGGTGAAGGCCACGCCGGCCACGCGCGGGTCACGCGTGAGCGCGGCACCGACGGTGGCACCGTCGCCCGGCATGTACTGCAGGATGTCGGTCGGTACGCCCGCGGCGTGCAGCAGCTTCACCGCGGCATAGCCGATCAGTGCGGTCTGCTCGGCCGGCTTGGCGATGACGGCATTACCGGCGGCGAGCGCCGCGGCGACCTGGCCGAGGAAGATCGCCAGCGGGAAGTTCCAGGGGCTGATGCAGACGAAGACGCCGCGGCCGTTGAGGAACAGCTGGTTGCTCTCGCCGGTGGGGCCGGGCAGCTGCTCGGGCTGACCGAACAGGCGGCGCGCCATGGTGGCGTAGTAGCGGAGGAAGTCCGCGGCTTCGCGGATTTCCGCGATGGCGTCGGGCAGGCTCTTGCCGGCTTCGCGCACGCACAGCGCGATGAACTCGGCGCGGTTGTGCTCGAGCTGTTCGGCGGCGTGCTCGAGGATCGCAGCGCGGCTGGCAGCCGGCAGGCGGTCCCACGCGGGCTGGGCCTTCACCGCGGCAGTCAGGGCACGATCGACCAGTGCCGGGTCCGTGTTCTCGACCGTGCCGACGATGCGGCGACGATCCGACGGATCGGTCACCTCGACCTTCGTGCCACCCGTGGCGCCACCGGCGACCAGCGGGGCGGCGGTCCACGGACCACTGTGGCGGTTGACGGCGTCGGCGAGCTCGTGGAGCTCGTTGTCGTTAGCGAAGTTCATGCCCATGGAATTCTTCCGAAGTTCACCGTACAGATTGACCGGCAGGGGGATGCGGGGATGGGGAATGGAGGCGAAGGCGCGCACCGTCTCGCACGGGTCGGCGACGAGGTCGCGCACCGGTACGCTCTCGTCGACCACGCGGTTGACGAAGCTGGTGTTGGCGCCGTTCTCGAGCAGGCGGCGCACGAGGTAGGGCAGGAGGTCTTCATGCGTACCGACCGGCGCATAGACACGGCACGGTACGTTGAGCTTGTCCTTGCCGATCACTTCGGCATAGAGGTCCGCGCCCATGCCGTGCAGGCGCTGGTTTTCGTACGGACGGCCCTGCGCCAGGTGGTTGATCGCGGCGATCGTATGCGCGTTGTGCGTGGCGAACTGCGGGTACACCGCGTCGCCGCCGGCGGCGAACAGGCGGCGTGCGCAGGCGAGGTAGGAAACGTCGGTGTTCGGCTTGCGCGTATACACCGGGTAGCCGGTCAGGCCATTTTCCTGCGAGCGCTTGATCTCGGCGTCCCAGTAGGCGCCCTTGACCAGGCGCACGAACCAGCGACGGCCGGTGGCACGGGCCTTCTCGGTGACCCAGTCGATGACGAAGGGCGCGCGCTTCTGGTACGCCTGGATCACGATGCCGAGACCGTTCCAGCCCTCCAGCGACGCGTGCTCGAAGACATCGCCGATGATGTCCAGCGAGAGCTCGAGGCGATCGGTCTCTTCGGCGTCGACCGAGAGCGCGATGCCGTTCTTGTGGGCCAGCTGCGAAAGCTCGAGCAGCTTGGCGCCGAGCTCGATGCGCGCGCGGGCGCGGTTGGCCACTTCATAGCGCGGATGCAGCGCCGAGAGCTTCACCGAGATCGACGGGGCTTCGAGATTGCTCTTGAACGGGCCGCGGGCACCGAGCGCGTTGATCGCGTCACGGTAGTCCTGCTGGTAGCGCTCGGCGGTTTCCTGGGTGAGCGCCGACTCGCCGAGCATGTCGTACGAGTAACGGTAGACCGCGTGTTCCTTCTCGGCGGAACGGTCCAGCGCTTCCTTGATGGTGCGGCCCATGACGAACTGGTGGCCCATGATGCGCATGGCCTGGCGCACGGCCAGACGCACGACGGGCTCGCCTGCGCGACCGACCAGGCGGCGCAGCGCGGAGGTGAAGTCGTGGCGGGTCTCTTCGGCGAGGTTCACCAGGTGGCCGGTGAGCATCAGGCCCCAGGTGGACGCGTTGACGAACAGCGACTCACTCTGGCCCAGGTGCTTCTTCCAGTCGGCCTCACCGAGCTTGTCGCGGATGAGCTTGTCCGCCGTCGCCTTGTCCGGAATGCGAAGCAGGGCCTCGGCTACGCACATCAGCAGGACGCCTTCCTCGGAGGAGAGGTCGTACTGGCGCATGAAGGACTCGACCGCGCTCTGGTCCTTGGCTCGCGCGCGGACGCGCGTGACCAGGCCGGCAGCGACGTCGATGACGTGTTCGCGCTCGGTGGGCGGCAGGGTGGCCTGGACCAGCAGGTCGTTGACGGCCTCGGTTTCGTCRCGCAGCCAGGCGGCCGTGATACGCGCGCGCGCCGGCTCGGCGCCAGTCGGGAGTTCGGGGAGGAGGATCGATGGGTTCACGGGGGAGTGGGGTGCGTGAGGAGACCGCCCATTGTAGGGGAGCGGGGCCCTGGGTGTGTGTTGCATAGCGGAAGGGTGCCCTGCGGCGTGCGGCCTGCGACAACACGTCCCTTCCCAACCTTGCCGCTTCTTGACCAGCGCCCTATCATCCCTCGGGTTCCAGGCACGCTGGACTTTCCATGAACGTGCTTCGACCGACCGTCGCGGGTCAGCCGCGCGTGTTGTGGCTCAGGCCCAACCGTGCGCTGGACAAGCTTGGTCTGCGTCGACTGATCATGGGTCTGGCGGCGATAGCCCTGGCGACGGCGTCGTTTGGCGCGTGGCAGGGGAATGTCTTCGCTCCCGTGTTCGCCCTGATCGAAACC
The DNA here is from genome assembly GCF_056401535.1 of Luteibacter sp. P4_E6. NCBI lineage: Bacteria > Pseudomonadati > Pseudomonadota > Gammaproteobacteria > Lysobacterales > Rhodanobacteraceae > Luteibacter > Luteibacter sp. P4_E6. The sequence goes on from NZ_JBFUJE010000195.1 coordinate 6,202, forward strand.
TTCGTCGTGGGGTTCGCGCTTGGCGCGGCCTGGAAGGCCGGCGACAGGGGTGAACGTATCGCCATCGGGCCGGATACGCTGGAAGTGAGGGTGGTGCCCGGACGCCGGGTGCAGCGCTTCCAGACGTATTGGGTCAGGGTGGGTCTGGCTCCGGGGGACGGACGCCAGCGTCTGTTGCTCAAGTCACATGGCAACGAGCTCGAAATCGGCGCCTTTCTCGGGGAAGAGGAACGGGTCGAGGTGTCAAGGAAACTCATGGTGCTGCTGGCCGAAGTCTCGAGCCAGACGCGCAGGTAGGTTCATTAAAGGTGCAAGACATGACATCTGGCGGCATCGGACGATCGGTTTCGGCGTGGGCGGCAGGCGCGATGGCGCTGTTCGGCGGGGAGGCGTGGGCCAATCCCGTTCCTAACCAGATGAACATGACCCAGGGTGTGAGCGAGTGGTCGCCTTACGCCATGCACATGGTGGCCCTGTGGGTCTGCGTGGTCATCGGCGTCATTGTCTTCGGCGCCATGTTCATCGCGATGTTCCGTTTCCGGAAATCGCGCGGGGCCGTCGCCGAGAAGTGGGCGCACAGCACGAAACTGGAAATCGTCTGGACGGTCGTCCCGGTCATCATCCTGATCTTCCTGGCCAACCTCGCCACGGGGGGGCTGACCACGTTCGCCGACACCACCGGCGCCGACATGACGATCAAGATCACCGGCTATCAGTGGAAGTGGCGCTACGACTACGTCGACTACAAAGGCAAGGGCGTCGACAAGGTCGGCTTCGTGTCCAAGCTGGAGGAGTCCTCGGACCGTACCCGCCAGCTCAAGTCCAACCTCGACCCGGACAAGATCCAGGTCGACGGCTACAACACCTATCTGCTCGATGTCGACAAGCCCCTCGTGGTGCCGGTCGGGGTCAAGATTCGCTTCATCATCGTCGGCGGCGACGTCATCCACTCC
>NZ_JBFUJE010000196.1:0-7127 GCF_056401535.1 Luteibacter sp. P4_E6
GGCTGGCGCCCAGGATAGACCGCATGGACGCCGCCTTCGGGGAGCGTGAAATCGGGGAGCAGGGACACCAGCCGCCCTGCCGCCAGGTCCTCGTTCACCACGTAATCCGGCAGCACGGACACGCCCATGCCCGCGACGACGAAACCATGCGCCGCCAGCGTGGTGTTGGCGCTCGCGGCGCTGCGCATCTGCACGGGATGTTCGACGCCACCCTCGTCGGTGAAGGTCCAACGTGTGGGCGAGGTGAGGATCGTCAGGGCGATCCATCGATGACTCGCCAGCGCGGCGGGCGTGCCAGGCGTGCCGTGTTTGGCGAGATAGGCCGGCGAGGCCACCAGGCACTGGCGAAAACTGGCCAGTTTCGCGGCACGCAGGCTCGAATCGCGCAGCCAGCCCAACCGGATGGACAGGTCGAAACGCTCGGCGATGAGGTCGACCATGGCGTCGCCGACCACGAGCTCCACACTCACCTGGGGATAGCGCTCGGCAAAGGCCGCCAACGCCGGCGCGACGATGGCCGGACCGTGGTCGCCCGCCGCGGCGACGCGTAGCACCCCCATCGGCGTATCCCGGCACTCGCCGAGGCGGGCGATGGCGGATTCGGCATCGGCCATCACGCGAGCGCAGTCTTCGTGGAAGCGCTCACCTGCGTCCGTGAGCGACATCTTCCTCGTGCTGCGCACCAGCAAGGTCACGCCGAGCTCCTCCTCGAGCCTGGCCAGGTGCTGGCTGACCATCGCCTTGGTCGTCCCTAGCTGCCGGGCCGCCGCGGTGAACGAGCCGGCGCGGACCAGGGCAACGAAGACACCCAGGCGATTGAGGTTAACGTCGGCAGCCATGCGGTCGGGTCGATAGTAAAGCCATACTTTACGATGAATCGCGCTAACAGGCGTATTTCCGGAACGATCTTAGGCGCATCCTCTGCCTCATCCTTTCCCTGCAGCAGGCCTACCGCCCATGAAGATCATCCTGTTCGGCGCCACCGGCAACCTTGGCAGCGTCATCCTCGACGAGGCCCTCGACCGGGGCCACGAGGTCACCGCCGTGGTTCGTGACCCGGCGAAGCTCGCCACAAAGCACGACGCCCTGACCGTGGTGAAGGGCGATGTCGCCCAGCCGTCCTCGTATGCCAGCGTCCTGCCCGGCAACGATGCCGCCATCGCCAGCCTCAACGACCACGCCGACCCGGCCAACGTGCCCCGTCAGGCCGCGCTACTGCTGGACGCCCTGTCGAAGGCCGGCGTACGTCGCTTCGCCTGGGTGGGTGGTGCCGGCAGCCTGGAAACCGCCCCCGGTGTGCGCGTCATCGACGATCCAGGCTTTCCGGAAGCCTGGAAGGCCTCGGCCAATGCACAGATCGAAGCGTTGGCCGTCTTCCGCGCCAGCAAAGCCCCTATCGACTGGACCTATATCAGCCCAGCCGCCGAGATCGCACCGGGCGAGCGCAAGGGCAGTTTCCGCGTCGGCGGCGAGCAGCTGCTGGTGAATGCGGAAGGCCATAGCCGGATTTCGATCGCGGATTTCGCGATTGGCGTGCTGGACCGGATCGAGAAGGGTGACGCGGCGAAGAAGCGGGTGACCTTCGCGTACTGAGCGGCTCCCATGAGAAGCAGGCTCCACAGGGCGGGCCCCGCTATACTGGCGGGATGAATTATCGCCACGCGTACCATGCCGGCAACTTTGCCGATGTCCTCAAGCACATGGTGCTCGTGGCCTTGATCGACTCGCTGAAGCAGAAGGCCTCGCCGTTCTGCTACATCGACACTCACGCCGGCAGCGGCCGCTACGACCTTCGCGGCAATGAGGCACGCAAGACCGGTGAAGCCGACGAAGGCGTCAACATCCTCAAAACCGCCAGCGGCCTGCCGCCGCTGCTGTGGAAATGGCTGGAAATCGTGCGCGCGTGCAATCCGGGTGACGACTCGCTGCGCTATTACCCCGGCTCGCCCTGGTTTGCCGCGCACCTCATGCGCGACACCGACACCGCCCAGATGGTCGACACGCGCAACGACGAATCCAGCGCCCTGCGCCAGCTGTTCCATCACGACAAACGCATCCACGTGCATGAGCGCGACGGTTACGAGGCCCTGAAGGCCTTCGTCCCGCCGAAGGAAAAGCGCGGCCTCGTGCTGATCGACCCGCCCTTCGAAGCCCAGGAAGCCGAGTTCCGCATCATCGAGAAGACGCTCAAGGCCTCCCTCGAGAAATGGCCGACCGGCATGTACGCCGTGTGGTACCCGATCAAGGTGCGCAGCCACGTCCAGCCGTTCCACCGCTGGCTGACCAAATGCGGCGCAAAGCGCGTGCTGGTCGCCGAGCTGCTGCTCCGTCCGGACAATTCACCGCTGACCCTCAACGGCACGGGTATCGCCATCATCAACGCGCCGTGGAAAATCGATGAAACCATCCGCGATTCGCTGCGGATGCTGCCGAAGCTGCTCGGTAAGCCGGGCGAGTCCGAATACCGGCTGACCTGGCTGGTCGAGGAAGGGAAGGATGAAGAACCTCCCCACGCTCCGCACTCACCCCGTTCAGTCCGTCGGCGCTAAAGTTCAGCTACCTGCCAGGAGCTGACTCATGCGCCCGACCGTCGTCCGTCTAGCTGTCCCTGCCGCCCTGCTCACGCTGGCCCTCGCCGGCTGCGCACCTGCGCCTATCTACAAGCCCACGGCGAACAACGTCGCCGTGCCACCCGCCCAAGTGGCACGCGAACCGGAACGCTACGGCACGTCCGACGTGATCTGGGGCGGTCGCATCGTGAAGGTGAGTAACTTCGCCGATCACAGCGAAATCGAGATCCTGGCCTATCCGCTCGACGGCTCGCAGCGTCCGCAATCCAACGACACCGGTAACGGTCGCTTCATCGCAGCCATGCCTGGGTATGTCGAAAGCCTCGACTACCCGGCTGGCGGCCTCGTTACCGTGTCGGGGCGTATCAACGGTACGCGCGCCAGCAATGTGGGCCAGGCCAACTACACCTTCCCGCTCGTCACGGTGAACCAGTCCCACGTATGGACGGCCAAGGAAATGTCCGGCGGCCATCCCAATGTGAGCTTTGGCCTGGGTGTCGGCGTCATACGGTAAGATCTTTCGATCGATCACCGGGACAGGGAACCACATGTCGGGACACGCCGATTCGAAGCGCGCCATTTTTCTCGCGCTCGGAGCCAACTTCGCCATCTTCATCGCCAAACTGGTCGCCGCCCTGTTCACCGGGTCCGGCGCCATGCTGGCGGAAGCGGTCCATTCGGCGGCCGACTGCGGCAACCAGGGGCTGCTCCTGCTCGGCATGAAGCAGGCCAAGCAGCCGCCCTCGCCGGACTATCCGCTGGGTTGGGGCCGCGCGCTGTACTTCTGGTCCTTCCTCGTCGCGATCCTGCTGTTCAGCGTCGGCGGCATGTTCTCGCTGTACGAGGGCGTGCATAAGCTGACGAACCCCGAACCGCTGAAGTGGCCCTGGCTCGCCGTTGGCGTGCTCGCCTTCTCCATCGTTACCGAGGGCATTTCCATGCATGGCTGCATGCAGGAAGTGAACAAGGCCCGCGAAGGACGCGGCCTGTGGCAGTGGTTCCGTGAGACCCGCGCCAGCGAGCTGCTGGTGATCTTCGGTGAAGACCTCGCGGCCCTGATCGGCCTGTGCCTGGCCATGCTGGCCGTGGTGGCGACCATTCTCACGGGCAACCTGGTCTACGACGCCATCGGCACCATCGCCATCGGCGTGCTTCTCATCGTCGTGGCCGTCGCCGTGGCCCGCGAGGTGAAAGCCCTGCTGATCGGCCAGGGCGTCGAGCCCAAACGCCGGGCCGAGATGATCGCCTTCCTCGCCGCACGCCCCGAAATCGACTCGGTCTACAACCTGCTGACCCTGCAGATGGGCACGGACGTCATGGTGGCTACCAAGGCCAAAATGGCTCCCGCGCCCACGGCGAAGGCCATGATCGAGGCAATCAACATCGTCGAGGCCGACTTCAAGGCGGAATTCAAGGACGTGCGCTGGAGCTTCTTCGAGCCGGACATCGCCGACTGAGCCCACACAACCCCTTCGTCCCCGGGTAGTACAATCATCGGCTTGCCCGCAGCTGACAAGCCGACTTCATGCCTGTAGCGCTTCCCCGCCCGCCGCTCCCTCCCAACGCCAAGACCCGCCGCTACTGGGCCGTGCCCCATGGCTCCTCATGGGCGCTGGAGGTGGCCGAAGCGGCCCGGGCGCACGACGGCCTGCTGGTCGTGGTCGCCCGTGACACGCGCAGTGCGGACAACCTGGAAAGCGAGCTGGCCGTGTTCGCCGGCGAGCTGCCCGTGCTGCACTTCCCCGACTGGGAAACCCTGCCCTACGACGTCTTCAGCCCTCACCCGGAAGTCGTCTCCCAGCGCATCGCCACGCTCTACCGCCTGCCGAGCATCAAGCGCGGCGTGCTGGTGGTGCCGGTGGCGACGTTGATGCAGCGCATTGCGCCACGCACCCACATCACCGGCTCGGGCCTGGTCCTGCGCAAGGGTCAGAAGCTCGACATCGGCGCCGAGCAGCGCCGCCTGGAAGCCGCCGGCTACCGCAACGTGCCCYAGGTGGGCGAGCCGGGCGATTTCGCCGTGCGCGGCGCGCTGATCGACATCTTCGCCATGGGCGCGAACGAGCCCTACCGCGTCGAGCTGTTCGACGACGAAGTCGAATCGATCCGCACCTTCGACACCGAGACCCAGCGCTCTCAACAGCAGGTCGATAGTGTCGACCTTCTCCCCGCGCGCGAATTCCCGGTGACCGAGGAGGCCGCGAAGAACTTCCGCGCCAACCTGCGCGAGCGCTTTCCCATCGACATACGCCGGTGCAACCTCTACCAGGACATGAAGGAAGGCGTGACGCCCGGCGGCATCGAGTACTACCTGCCGCTGTTCTTCCCGGTGACGGAAACGCTGTTCGATTACATCTCCGGCGACGCTCTCTTCGTCCTCGGTGACGGGGTACTCGACGCGGCCGAGCAATTCTGGACGCAGACATCCGAGCGCTACGACCAACGCGCACACGATATCGAGCGCCCGGTGCTGCCGCCCGCCGAGATCTATCTGCCCCCGGAACACCTGCGCGAGCGCCTGAACAAGCAGGTCCGCATCGATGTCGTGCCGAAGGGACAGGAACACGCGGTCGACCTCGGCACGATGCCGGCTCCGGAAGTACCGCTCAACCGCAAGGGCGAAGAACCCGGCACCTCGTTGCGCCACTTCCTCGCCAGCTACAAGGGCAGCGTGCYGATCGCCGCCGACTCGGCCGGCCGTCGCGAAGCGCTCATCGAGCAGCTCGCCGGCGCGGGCGGCATGAAGCCCGTCAACGTGGACGGCTGGAAAGATTTCCTCGCCAAAGACGAGCGTTTCGCGATTACCGTCGCTTCGCTCGAGCAGGGCTTTGCCCTGACGAAGCCGGCGCTCACGGTGCTCACCGAACGCGAACTCTTCGGCGAGCGCGTGCGCACCGATCGCAAGAAGCGCGTCGGCGCCGCTCGCGACCCCGAAAGCATCATCAAGGACCTCACCGAGCTTTCCATCGGCTCGCCCATCGTGCATATCGACCACGGTGTCGGCCGCTACCAGGGCCTGGTGTCGCTGGACGTTGGCGACATGCCCGGCGAGTTCCTGACCATCGAGTACACCAAGGGCGACAAGCTCTACGTGCCCGTGGCGCAGCTCGGCCTGGTCAGCCGCTACACGGGAACGGCGCCCGAACTGGCACCGCTGCATTCGCTGGGCGGCGACGCCTGGGAACGTGCGCGCAAGAAGGCCGCCGAGAAGGTCCGCGACGTCGCCGCCGAGCTGCTCGCGATCTACGCACAGCGCGAAGCCCGCCAGGGCGAAGCGCTGTCGATCGACCGCCAGATGCTCGAGGAATTCGGTGCCACCTTCCCCTTCGAAGAGACCGCCGACCAGCAGGCAGCGATCGACGCCGTCATCACCGATCTCGCCGCGCCGCGCGCGATGGATCGCGTGGTCTGCGGCGACGTGGGCTTCGGCAAGACGGAAGTCGCCCTGCGCGCCGCCTTCGCAGCAGCGACCGCCGGCAAGCAGGTCGCCGTGCTCGTCCCGACCACCCTGCTCGCCCAGCAGCATTACCGCAACTTCGCCGATCGCTTCGCGGACTGGCCGGTGCGCGTCGATGTCGTTTCCCGCTTCAAATCGAAGAAGGAAACGGATGCGGCGCTGGAACGCCTTGCCGACGGTCAGATCGACGTCATGGTCGGTACGCACAAACTTTTGCAGGCCGACATTCGCTTCAAGAACCTCGGCCTGGTCATCGTCGACGAAGAACAGCGTTTCGGTGTGCGCCAGAAGGAACAGCTGAAAAAGCTGCGTGCCGAAGTCGACCTCCTCACGCTGACGGCAACGCCCATCCCGCGCACGCTGAACATGGCGATGAGCGGCCTACGCGATCTGTCCATCATCGCCACGCCGCCCGCGCACCGTACCGCCGTACGTACGCTGATCTCGACCTACCAGCCCGCCCTTATCCGCGAAGCGATTCAACGTGAGTTGGCACGTGGTGGTCAGGTGTACTTCCTGCACAACGAAGTGGAATCGATCGAGCGCATCGCACGTGAACTGGGCGAACTGGTGCCGGAGGCGCGCATCCGCGTCGCCCACGGCCAGATGCCGGAGCGCGAGCTGGAACAGGTCATGGCGGATTTCCATCGCCAGCGTTTCAACGTACTCGTCTCGACGACCATCATCGAATCGGGCATCGACATTCCCACCGCGAACACGATCGTGGTCAACCGCGCGGACCGCTTCGGCCTGGCGCAGTTGCACCAGCTCCGTGGCCGCGTCGGTCGTTCGCATCATCGCGCCTACGCCTACCTCATCGTGCCGGACCGCAAGGCCATGACGGCCGATGCCGAGAAGCGCCTCGAAGCGCTGGCCTCGTTGGAAGAACTGGGCGCGGGCTTTACCCTCGCCACGCACGATCTCGAAATCCGCGGCGCCGGCGAAATGCTGGGCGACGAACAGTCCGGCCAGATCCAGGAAATCGGCTTCGGCTTATACACCGAGCTGCTCGATCGCGCGGTCCGCGCCCTGAAATCCGGCAAGGTGCCCGACTGCGACCTCACTTCCGAACACGAGACCGAGGTGGAACTGCACCGGCC
>NZ_JBFUJE010000197.1:0-7091 GCF_056401535.1 Luteibacter sp. P4_E6
AGTCTGTATCGCCTCTCGACTTGGGCCGAACGCTTCATCACCAATCGTCCGGCGAAGTGCGTTGCACTGGCGGCTCCGGAATGCAAAAGGCCCGCTGACGGCTATCAGCTAGTGAGTGTTCCGAGGCACCGAAAGCTCGTCGGAAGTTGCCGGAATTGCGCTGTAACGAAGCAGATACGGCCGAATGGGGCAATTGAACGTGGTCTGTTCCGAGGCGCTTAATTCGGTGCACGCTGCAGCGCGCGTGCCCGGTAGCCGGCCACGCAGTTAACCGCCATGAGTCAAGGATCGCCTACGCCTACTACGCGGAGCGACTGCCACGTGGCCACTAGTTCCTGCGCTTGGGCTCTCGACCACGTACCGAAGCTGAGAGGGGATTCGACCATGCTCTTCGATTATGGCGTCACGCTCCTAGTCGCTGTCGTCGTCATAGGCACAGGCTGCACTACGAAACTCGAAGTCAAGAAAAGCGACCCCGGCGATAAATCGGCGCGCATCGGCGCACCTTATTCGCTGATGTTCACGCAGTACGACATCGAAGTAATGCGTACCGTGACAAAGTGCGATCCGGAGCTACACGCAATGATTAGCGCGGACGTGAAAGCAGTCCAGGCACGACCGGATCCATTGCAGCGCTTCACCTTGGACCTTAATAGCCTTTCGAGTCCTCTGAAGGCCAGCTCGATTAAGGTCGGTTACTACGACGACGGAGGCATCGCAAGTGTAAATGCCAGCGCTGACGATCACTCCGTAGCGTTCATATCAAACGTCATCGGTGGCCTAGTCAAAGTGGCGACCCTCGTTGGYGCGGCCGGCGGAGTGGGCGGTGGCAGCAAGAGCGTCTGTACGCAGGAGGTCACCGACGCACTGAAGGCAGCATCTAGTCTCGATTCCCAAGTCTCTGCCGCCACCAAGCTTGTGGAGCTTCGCACCGACGAGACAAAGGCACTCAATGCGAAAGCGGCCGCGCTTGGGGAGAACGTCGACGACGGCACTAAAGCGGCTCTTTCAGCAAAGTTCGATCAGCTTGCAGCCGCAGCCGCAAAACTTAAGAGTCTGACTTCTCAGATGGAAAAGCAGCTAGCAAAGCTGACGTACACCGAGGTCCTAGTCTGGCCACCGGACGGCAGTTCCTTCGAGGTAACGTCGACCATGAGTCCCAGCTTGCGGAAGCAGTGGGGTGAGCATCTCGACGGGTCCGACGAGAAGGGAGAACAGTTCAATGTCCATGTGTATCTGGAAAAAAGGGGTGCAGCTCCAGGACATATTTCAGCGCCGTCTGTCGATCCAGCTCACGGAATACCCGTGCGCCTGCCAGAGGCAGGACGGCTTACCGTTTGCGCCGGAGCACCGTGTAGCCCAGATAATCTGCCGCTTGCTTCGTGGGAGGGAGAAGTCCTCCAATTCGGAGACGTTTTCTACCTGCCCTGTGTCAGTCGTGCGTTCGGCAGCACCGAGTGCAGTCTAGAGCTGACGGAAGCCGGGAAGCTGAAGGCGATTGGTGTCCAGCAAAAGAACGCAACGGCCGAAGGGGCTACCGCCGCAGCCAAAGAGGGCTTGGGCCAGGTGGCGGATGCCAGGGCTTCGCAGCGCGCGGCAAGTACAAAGAGACTAGAGGCAAAAACGGCTGCGCTCAAGGCTGAGGCGGACTACAGCAATGCTCTCGCGGCACTCGCGCCCAATCCGCTTAAGGCGGACGAGGATGCCACCGAAGCACTGAAGGCACATACCACTCTTTCGAATGCGAAGGTTGCTGACATAGAAGCAGACGATGCCCTCCGAGGAGCCATAGCGAATGCGGGAAATGTGCCATGAGTGATCGTTTCGGAAACGCGTGGAACGTACGTACGAAGAAAGTTTCAACGGGATTGTTGACCGCGTTGCCGCAGTTCAAGCATCCCGCCCTTCCGGTGCCGATTGTTCAGAGACGGGCATTTGCCCTCGTGCAGCCGACGGCAGAATCTACTACTGTGCGAGCAATCGACTGGCACGAGCTCGGGGCAGTCCCACCGGCCAAAGATCAGACGCCTTGCAATTCTTGCAGTTCGTTCGCGATGACCACGACAGTGGAAGCACTCCACTTCATCAAGACGGGTAAGCGAATTGCGCTCTGCGCAGGCTTCATCCATACCTGTTTGATGGAATGCGACTGCGACGAACCGGCGGATCTTGCCGAAACGGTCAATATTGTCTGTGCACACGGCATTGCCCTCGGCGCCGAAGACGATTATCCCGACCCTCCGACTATGTGTGCGACTCGTAACCTCTACCCGGTCATCCAACGGGCGGCACTTCGGGATCAGCAGCAAGCGATGAACTCCCTGGTGGAGAACGGCCCGTTTGTTGCGACGATGATGACTGAGCCCTCGTTTCTACGCCTCCCAAAAGGGCGAATCTACAGGTTTAACGACGCCCCGGGAGCAACGCTGCACTCGGTGTCAGTAGTTGGATTTGACGCCGATGGCCAGTATTGGATCATCGCAAATAGCTATGGCAAGTCCTGGTGCGACGGTGGTATTGGGCGGGTCGCGTTCGGTACGGACGCTCCGCTCGGAGGTCGCGAAGGATGGCGGCTCATAGTGTGATTAATGTGCTTGGACACCCGCATTCACTTAAACTTTCCGTAGTTATTAACCGTCGACGACTGTAGATTATCGATCGTTTTGCCGTCGATGACTTATATAAGCGGTAAGCGACATTTTCTTCTCCTTGTCCTCTGTGTTGTCCTCCTATTCGAGCCACCACAGGATGCTTGTCTTTATGCGCCCCAGAGTCATAGGCCTTGCAACGGTTGAGCCAACGCTGTGCCACATCGTCCGGCGCCCAACCAGGATGGGCATAAATCTGCCGAACGAGTTTGTTGTGAGCGCTAGCGGCTTCGATCGAACGCCGATGTCCCTCGGTAGGTGGGGCGTTGATCGGTGTTTGAAGAGTGGCCCCTCAGGGCGACGCCTCAGAGGCTCCGTCTGGCCTTTCGCTGCGCGTGATCGTGCTTCCACAAATAGATCGCCGGTGTACTGAGCAAGGTCAGCAACTGCGAGACGATCAGTCCGCCAAGCATCGCGATACCGAGTGGCCTGCGCATTTCCGAACCGACGCCGAAGCCGATCACCAGTGGCAGGGCTGCACCCATGGCTGCGAGGGTAGTCATCGTGATCGGCCGAAACCGGACCAGCGCCGCCTCCGTAATGGCTTCCACCGGTCCCATGCCGAGCTCCCGTTCGGCCACCAGCGCGAAGTCCACCATCATGATGGCGTTCTTTTTCACGATGCCGATGAGCATCAGCACGGCGATCACGGACATGAGTGTGAGCGGGGTTTGCGTTACCAACATGGCAAGATAGGCCCCCATGCCCGCTGCAGGTAGCGTCGATAGAATCGTCAAGGGATGGATGAGGCTTTCGTAGAGAATGCCAAGCAGCACGTACATGAGCACGATCACGGCCACCAGCATCACCACGGCGCCCACGACCGCCTCGATCAGCTTCTGGTTGCTGCCCGCATAATCGTTCTGGACGCCTGGCGGCAGCCTCGCCTGGTCGACCAGGTCGTCGACGATCCTGATGCCTTCGACCTGGCTGACGCCTTTCGCGAGGTTATACGTGATCGCGGAGGATTCCAGCTGATTCCAGTGGCTTACGCCTGTCGGCGTAATGGAAGGGGCGATTGTCGCGACGGCAGACAACGGTATCATCTGTCCCTGTGCGCTGCGCACGTAGGTATTGAGAAGATTACCTGGCTGCAAGGAACTGGCGCCCGACGATGTCAGGATGACGCGATATGGGTTGATATCCGAGTAGATGGTGGAGACCGGACGCTGTCCAAACGCGTCGTACAGCGCCTCGTCGATCCGACTCATCGTCACGTCCAACCGGCTGGCCGCATCGCGATCCACCGTCACGGATTGCTGCATGCCAATGCCGTCGAAACTCGTGCCCACGTCGCGAAGTTGCGGTAGGGCCCGGAACCGCTTGGCCAATTCCAACGTGGTTTCCTGCAGGCTGCGCCCCGACGAACTGGTCAACTGCATCTGGTACTGACCACCTCCCGAGCGGGTGTCCCCTCCCCCGCCAAAGAACTGCACCCCGGTGAGCGTGACGTCGACGTCGCTCCAGGTTCTGAACTTCTCGCCGAGACGCTTGATCACGTCGTCGACCGAAGCCCTGCGCTGCGGGACGGGCTTGAGATCGACATAGATGCTCACCGTGCTTCCGACCGCCCCGCCGGCGTCGTTGGCGCCCCCGAGGGCAGCGGTCACATCGACGACGTCGGGATCCGCAAGTATCTCGCGGCTCACGTCCCTCGCACGTCGTGCGAGTTGATCCGGCGACACATTCGCGTCGGTGCGCACGTTCGCCTGGAGCATCCCCAGATCCTCGTCCGGCATGATCCCGCCGCCTGCCGTCATCGCGACGGCGATAGCCATGAAGACGGTAAGCACGAGTAGTGCGAGCGGTTGCCACCGCATGACTCGGCGGTGGTGCATGGYCCAGGCGAGCATTCGCTGGTAAACCCTCAGCGACGCCTCGTCGAACCTCGCCAGCCGACGCGATGCGGCGGCGAATCGATGCGCTTCCCACGTCGGGCGGCGTTGGAAAAAATACGCACACATCGCGGGCGTTATCGTCAGCGAAACGACGGCGCTCACGATGATAACCGCCGTGAGCGTCACGGAGAACTCCCGCACGAGCGTCACGAACATGTTGTTGCCGAATACCATCGGCGCGAACACGGCGATCAGCGACAGCGTGATGGATATCACCGTGAACCCGATTTCCTTCGTCCCGACCAGCGCTGCCTCGAGCGGTGACATACCCAGTTCCATGTGCCTGACAATGTTCTCGATCACTACGATGGCGTCGTCCACGACGAACCCGATCGCGAGCACCAGCGCGATGAGCGAGAGGGTGTTGAGCGAGAAGCCGAACATCCACATGGCAATGAAGCCACCAGCCAGCGAAAGTGGGACGCTGGCCATGGCGATCAGCATGGGCACCCATTGGCGGAGGAAGGCAAGCATCACTGCGGCGACGGTAAAGACACTCAGCAGCAGCGTTAGCTCCACCTCATGCAAGCCCGACCTGGTGGTCTGCGTCAGATCGAAGATGGGCCGGATCGTGATGTCCTGCGGCAGCAACCCGCGGAGTTCGGGAAGCCTCGACCTGATCGTTTCCACCGTTGCCACGGCGTTTGCCTCGGGCCGCTTGCTGATCTGCATGACAACGGTCCGTTCGCCGTTGAACCATGCGCCTTTGTATTTATCTTCCGGGCCGCTGCTTACGCGGGCCACGTCGGACAGACGGACTGGGACGTTGTTGCGCACCGCGATCAACAAATGACCGAACTCGGCAGGCGTCTGCATGGCGTCGGTGGCGACGACGGTCATCTGCGTATGGCCGTTGCCGATGACACCGAGGGCCGAGGTCACGTTGGCCGCGATGATTACGTTGCTGACGTCATTCGCGGTAATCGATTTTGCCGCCAGCGAGAGGTTATCCAGTTCGATTCGGATGGCATGCGGCGACCCACCCGACAGCTGAACGTTGGCGACCCCCTCAATGCGGGCCACGGCAGGCTTCGCAAGGGTATCGGCAAGGTCGTAGAGCCGGTCCGGCGGAAGGCTAGTGGAGGTCAGCGTGACCAGGAGAATCGGTATCTGCGAGGTATCGAACTTCGAATACTGCGGCGGGTTGGGCATGCCCGGCGGCAGGTCGACGGCGGAGGCGTTGATGGCGGCCTGCACGTCGCGGGCCGCCGAATCCGTATTCACGCCGAAGTCGAACAGGATCTGGACCTGCACCGCCCCCTCGTTCGCGATGCCGCTCATCTGCTTCACCCCAGGGATCCGTCCGAGGTGACGCTCCAGCGGAGCCATGACCGTGTTGGCCATCGTGTCCGCATTGGCGCCAGGCATCTGCGCGAACACAACTATCGCTGGTAGATCCAGCGATGGCAGGGCGGCGACGCCAAGCAGCAGGTAAGCCCATGTGCCGGCGATCAGCAATCCGAATCCCAGCAGAGATGCACCAGCGGGACGTCGAATCAACGGCGCGAAGATGTTCATTGTCTTTCCATGACCCCATGCCCAAGAGGCGAGCAAACAGCACCCGCTCCCTCGCTGGCGGCGCGTTCCCGGCTACCCTACTAGCTCCCCCCACCCGCAGCGCATGTGCCATAAGGAGGATCTGACGGCGGCTCTATAGGTGGCGGACCGGTGGGCAGGATGGCAACTCTGCTTCATTCTTCTTCCATGCTATGGCGACTGATTTTCCTAGCCTGCTCATTATCGGCGTCATGGTGATTAACGCGCTGTCAAAGCCGGAAGCTCATCGAGGCTGCCGCAAAGCTCTCCACACGGCCATAAGTCCCCCAATACCAGCGACCACAGCCACGAAGATCAGCACGTAATCAACCAACCCTGCCGGCCCCCACGCATCCGGATAAGAACGGCCTGGATGCGCCAGGAAGGCGCAGTTCCATGTAACGACACCAAGCATGACGGCCAACGCTGCCCACACCGCTCTCCCGATGGCGCCGCGTGTGCTGCCGCCGCGATGGCGAAACAGTATCCAGGCGCCCGCCATGGGGATGCCGAACAGTCCCAGCGGGAATCCCCAAAAGCTAACGATCCACCAAGCCCGCCGGAGTTGCCATTTGACGCTGGCCGAAGCGTTTCGGCTTTTCTGAAACTCCTGTGCCTTTGCCTCCTGCGCGGCATAGTCACCGGATTTGATCTCCGCGGTGATGGCCCCGTGGTAGTGCTCGTAAACCACCAGATCGCTGCCGACAAGCGCGGGCTGCTCGCCGCCCGACTGGAAACGCGTAAGACGGTCGAGTAAGGCAGAATCCCGGGACGGATCGGCGGGTACGTGGATCACGTCGCAATACACCCACATAGATTGTCCGAGCTCGGACGGTGTCGTGTCGCAACTGAGCGCAATGTCGGGGCCGTTGCTGTCATGCAAGACGTAATGCCGGGAGAGCGTCCACTCGCCCATTCGGTGCGTAGTGGCGATGGCGCGAACTATGTATCCATCAGCGCGATGGCCGATCTGGGTCCATGGCACCCACCAGATGCCCGGCCTGACTTC
>NZ_JBFUJE010000198.1:0-7086 GCF_056401535.1 Luteibacter sp. P4_E6
CCGCGACTCGCTGCGCGCAGGCACGCGAGAGGGCACCTCCGACGTCCGCGACGGCTTGGCCGCAGGCGCGCTGGCCGTGGCGCCGGCCGTCGATGCCGGCGCGCCCGGCGGGTCGAGCAGCATCGTGATCTCGCGGACGACCTTGTTGCCGTCGGTCGAGACCTCGACGAGGAAGTCGAGATAGGTATCGCGTATCGGCGCGCTACTGGTCACCTTGATGACCGGCTGGCCACTGGCGTTCTTGCCCACCGCGAAGCTAAGCGCCACAGGCAGGCCACTGCGGTTCAGACCCGCACGCGAGAACGCCTCTTCCGAGGCGAGGGCGACATGGATGTTATCGGCCTTGGCCGACACCCCAGTCAGTGGAATTTCCGCTACCAGCGGCTGGTCCATGGTCGAGCGCACCTGGACGGCGCCCAGGTCCTGCGCCAGGGCATGTCCGCCCCCCGTGGCAAGCGCCAGCATGATCGACAGCTTCAACGTACGGTTCATCACTCGCTTCCCCCGAACTAATACCATGCTGACGGCACGCCTCTTTCGGGCGGTCGGCCGCGAAGGCGCCACTGTAGTGCACCCCAGCAACAACTAACAATAGCGACCACGGGCAGTTACACGACAACGTTGCTGTCGTTCACGAGGCCCGTACACGCCCCCCTTACATGTTATGGCTTGCGCTGGGCGTCCAGCTGACGCTCGAGTTCGGCGATTTTCCGGTCCCGATCGTCCAGCTGGCGGCTTGCGGCTTGTGTATCCGACTCCAGCGCATCGACGCGTGCCTTGAGCTGCCGCACGTTGGTGTCCTCGGCCTGCACCTCCCCGTGCACCGCCGTCACCCTGGCGCGGGTGGCGGCGGCCGGGTCGGCCTGCGCCGCCTTCGTCTGGGTTTGCTGGGCCGCGATCGCCAGGGGCGAGGACACGACGAGCAGGCAGGCGATGGCGGCGCGATGGTTCATTACAGATAGTCCTCGATCAGGATCTCCGCGATCTGCACGGCGTTGAGTGCCGCACCCTTGCGGATGTTGTCGGCCACGACCCAGAGGTCGAGGCCGCGCTCATGGGAAATGTCTTCGCGGATGCGGCCGACGTAGACCGGATCCTGGCCGGCGGCATCGCCGACAGGGGTCGGGTAACCGCCGGGCTTCCGCTCGTCCTTCACGACCACGCCCGGCGCCTTCTCGAGCAGTTCGCGGGCGCGTTCGGCCGTGATTTTCTCGCGGGTCTCGATGTGCACCGCTTCCGCGTGACCGTAGAACACCGGTACGCGGACAGCCGTCGGATTCACCTGGATCGATGGATCCTCGAGGATCTTCCGGGTCTCCCAGACCATCTTCATTTCTTCCTTGGTATAGCCGTTAGGCTGGAAGTCGTCGATCTGCGGGATGACGTTGAAGGCGATCTGCGCCGGAAATTTCGCGCTTTCGACCGGCTGGAAGTTGAGCATCTGGGCGGTCTGCTTGCCGAGCTCCTCGAGACCGCTACGACCTGCGCCGGACACCGACTGGTAGGTGGCGACGTTGATTCGCTCGATGCCCACCTCGCGGTGGATGGGGGCCAGCGCCACCAGCATGCCCATGGTCGAGCAGTTCGGATTGGYGATGATGCCGCGCACCGTGTAATCGACGATCGCGTGCGGGTTCACCTCGGCGACCACCAGGGGGATGTCGTCCTGGTAGCGGAACTCGGAGGTGTTATCGATCACCACGGCACCGGCAGCGGCGGCACGCGGCGCGTGCTCGCGACTTACCGAACCGCCGGCCGAGAAGAAGGCGATATCCACGCCCTCGAAGTCGTATTTGGCGAGATCCTGGACGACGTAAGGTTTTCCGGCGAAGTCGACCGTACCGCCCGCCGAGCGCTCGCTCGCCAGGGGAACCAGTTCGCTGACCGGGAAGTCCCGTTCGGCGAGGATCGAAAGGAGGGTTTCGCCGACTGCGCCGGTCGCACCCACCATGGCCACCTTGTAACTCGTCTTCTTGCTCATTTTCGCTTTCGTCAGGGCGTGGAGGAACAGGTCAGCTGGCGTCGGCCAGCACACCCGGATTGATGATCGTGGGTGGCCGGCCGGCGTGAGGACCATGTCCGAACGCCGCCAGCACATTGTCCACAGCCAGCGCCGCCATATCGCGACGTGTGTCGCGACTTGCGCTGGCGATGTGCGGACTGAGCACGATATTTTCGATTTTCAGCAGATCGGGGTGCACCGAAGGCTCGCCTTCGAACACATCCACCCCCGCCGAGGCGATGGTGCCGGCAGCAAGGGCTCGGGCCAGCGCGGCATCGTCGACGATGCCACCGCGGGCGATATTCACCAGGACCGCGGTCGGCTTCATGGCCTTCAGCTCGGCCTCGCCGATGGCATGGCGGTTTTCCGGCGTGTACGGCAGCACCAGGATCAGATGGTCGGACCGGGCCAGCAGGCTGGCCTTGTCGACGTAGGTCGCCGCGCATTCGCGCTCGAGCGCGGCATCGAGCCGCGACCGGTTGTGATAGATGACCGGCGCCCGGAATCCGGCCGCACGACGGGCAATGGCCTGGCCGATCCGGCCCATGCCGAGGATGCCGATGGTCTTGCCGTGCACATCCGCGCCCAGCCAGCCCTCGAAACGCGAGCCGTGCCACTGGCCGTCGCGAAGCCAACGTTCGGCCTCACCGACGCGGCGGGCGGCGGCAAGCATCAGCGCCCAGGCGTAATCGGCCACGGTTTCGTTGAGGACATCGGGCGTGTTCGACGCACCGACGCCACGCCGGGTCAGGGCATCGATATCGAGGTTGTTATAGCCCACGCCCAGGTTGGCCACGAAGCGCAGCTTCGGCGCGCCTTCGAGCACCTTGCCGTCGATCTTGTCGGCAAGGCCGACGATGGCGGCGTCGCTATCGGCGAGCCGCTCGGCCAGTTCGGTCACCGAGAACGCCCGTTCTTCGGCCTCGGCATGAACCTCGAAATGATCACGCAGGCGATCGACGATGTCAGGGAAGAACGGCCGGGAGATCCAGACCTTCGGCTTAGTCATGCGATGTCTCCTGCAGCGTCCCGGGGATCCGCGGCGGTACCGCGCCCACATCGCCGCACTGGGCGCGATGGCGCAGGGCCTGGTCCATCAGCACAAGGGCCAGCATGGCTTCGGCGATGGGCACGGCACGGATACCCACGCAGGGATCGTGGCGGCCCTTGGTGACGACCTCGGTCGGCTGCCCTGCCCGGTCCACGCTGCGGCCGGGAATCAGGATGCTGGAGGTCGGCTTGAACGCCATGGAGACCACCACGGGCTGACCCGAAGCGATGCCACCGAGGATGCCGCCCGCGTGGTTGGAGAGGAACCCATCGGCGGTCATCTCGTCGCGGTGCTGGCTTCCACGCTGGGCCACGGCGGCAAAGCCGTCGCCGATCTCCACGCCCTTGACCGCGTTGATCGACATCATGGCTGCGGCGAGTTCGCCGTCGAGCTTGCCGTAGATGGGCTCGCCCCAGCCGGCCGGCACGTTGTCCGCGATGACAGTGACGCGCGCGCCGACGGAATCGCCCGACTTGCGCAAGGCGTCCATATAGGACTCGAGTTCGGGAATCTGCGCGGCGTCAGGCCAGAAGAACGGGCTGGTCTCGATAGCTGCCTCGTCGAAGCCGCGAGGCACGACGTCGCCGATCTGGGAGACATGGCCGCGAACGGTCACGCCGTAACGTTCGGCCAGCCATTTCTTGGCCACCACACCGGCGGCGACGCGCATGGTGGTCTCGCGTGCCGAGGACCGGCCACCGCCGCGGGGGTCCCGCACGCCGTACTTCTGCCAGTAGGTGTAGTCGGCGTGGCCGGGGCGGAAGGTATCGAGGATGTTGCCGTAATCCTTGCTGCGGGCATCCGTATTGCGGATGAGCAAGGCGATCGGCGTACCGGTGGTGACACCCTCGTAGACCCCCGAAAGGATCTCGATGTCGTCCGCCTCACGGCGCTGCGACGTATGTCGCGAGCGCCCGGTAGCACGGCGCTCGAGATCGGCGCGGAACTCACCGGCATCGAGCGCGAGGCCGGGAGGACAGCCGTCGAYCACGCASCCGAKCGCCGGGCCATGGCTTTCGCCGAACGTGGTGACGGAGAGGAGCTTGCCGAACGTATTGGAGGACACGGTGCTTCCGATAGGGGTTTAGTTTCTCGCGGCACGCGCAGCGGCGATATCAGCGGCATGCTCGAGCAGGTCGCGGCGCTCCAGCGCGAAGATGCCCATCTGGCCGACCTTGAACTCCAGCCAGACGAAGGGCAAACGCGGCAACAGCGCGACCAGTGCATGCTCGCTGTCACCCACTTCGACGATCAGCAGGCCATCTTCGCTGAGATGGTCGGCGGCTTCATCGAGGATGCGCAGCGTGATGTCCAGTCCATCATCGCCGGATGTCAGGCCGAGGACCGGTTCATGGCTATATTCGGCCGGCATGGCGGCGTATTCGTCATTGGTGACGTACGGCGGATTGGAGACGATGAGGTCGTAGACCTCGCCCTTCACGCCTTCGAAGAGATCCGACTTGATCGCCCGCACGCGGTCTTCGGCATGCTGGTAGGCGATGTTCTCGTTGGCGAGCGACAACGCATCGTCACTGACATCGACCAGGTCGACCTGCCAGTCGGTGTTGTACTCGGCCATGGCGATGCCGATACAGCCCGAACCTGTGCAGAGGTCGAGCGCGCGCTCCACATGGCGGTCGTCCAGCCACGGGGTGAAACGGCTTTCGATGAGCTCGGCAATGGGCGAGCGCGGCACGAGGGCGCGGCGGTCGCTCTTGAACTTCAGGCCGGCGAACCAGGTTTCGCCCACCAGGTAGGCCACGGGCACGCGCTCGGCAATACGGCGCTCGATCAGGGCGAGGACCTTCTCACGCTCGTCGGACACCAGTTTGCCCGTGCCATACGCCGGCGGCAGGTCCGGCGGCAGGTGCAGGGCGGCCAGTACCAGGTGCGTGGCCTCGTCGATCGGATTGTCGTGGCTATGCCCGAAGGTCAGGCCGGCGGCCGAGAAACGGCTGGCGCCGTAGCGGATGAAATCGATGATGGAGGACAGTTCGCTGGTCACGGGCTGGGGCTTTCGGTGTGGCTGGCTCGTGAGTATAGCGGCCCCGCTTTCTGTAGGAGCCGATTCATCGGCGATGGGTGCTCACCTTACCCTGGCCCGCTGCCGCGGGATCGCCGATGAATCGGCTCCTACGGGGAATCGTTAGCTTTGCCTGGGCCCGGATCGCTGGTGGACGGCCGGCCATCCTCGTGATGCCCGGCGAAGCGCCGCAGGTAGCGAGGCGCGTTCGGCACCGTGATCGTGACGTCATACCAGCCCGCGCTGGATGCAAGGTCCAGGGCGAGCGTCTGGTTGGCGCCCGTCGCGAGGGTCACGACCTGGGGCTCGCCGCGGCTGTACGCATTGGCGACGCGGCAGACGACGGGCGCCGCGCCCCGGTTGCGCAACACCACGTCGACAGCACGTGCCCCTGCCGTGCCGTGAACGCTCGCCTCCAGCGCATCATCGGCAAAGCCGCGCATGGCGGCGAAGTAACCGTTCGGGCCATGGATACGCCGATTGTATGCGTCGCCGACGCTCGCAAGCTTCCATTCGTCGACGATGCTGGCGCCAGCACTGACGGCGTAGCGCCGCGGCGGGGCCTCCCGGTCCAGACCATCGTAAACGAGGAATGCCGCGCCAGACGTTCCTGCGTTGGCAAAGGCGATACGGCTCCTGCCTCCCTCGAGGAGGCGGTGCTCGACCGTCCACGCATAGCCGATCGCACGTGCCGGACGCACGCCGGGCTCCTGCGCGGGCATCGATTGCGACGAGGGGACGTTGATCGGCGCCTTGCCAGGCGAGCCTTCGGGCAAGGCGATCGTCGGCACGTGGTTGTCGGCCGTGCCTGCGAAATCGAAGGCACTCGTCAGGTCGCCGCAGATCGATCGGCGCCAGGTGCTGATGTTGGGCTCGTCGACGCCGAACCGTTTCTCGAGGAAACGCAGTACCGAGGTGTGGTCGAAGGTTTCCGAGCACACCCAGCCGCCACGGGTCCAGGGTGAGACGACGATCATCGGCACGCGATTTCCGAGTCCCACGGGTTGTTCGCCGCCGGGATCGCTGCCAGGCACAAGAGGCGCGACGATCCGCGGATGCGCATCGAGGTCCATGATCTCGTCGGAAAGACCCGCGACCAGATCGTCCGAAACGACGCCTTCACTGCCCTGCCCGCTCTCCAACGGCGGCGCCGGTGGAACGACGTGATCGAAAAAGCCGTCGTTTTCGTCGTAGTTCAGGAACAGCACGGTGCGACCCCACACCTTTGGGTTTGCCGTGAGGGCATCGAGCACGCTGCGGATGTAGAACGCACCATCCGCCGGCGACGAGGTCGGATGCTCGCTGTATTTGTACGGCGCGACGATCCAGCTCACCTGCGGCAAGCGATCGTGCCGCACGTCCTCGCGGAGTTCCCGAAGCGTATGCGTCGATACGCCGTTGCGTACCAGCGAACCGGTCGGATCGGCGCCCTCTTTCACCTGGTACGTCGCGAAGAACTCGAGCGAGTTGTCGGTGTAGTTGTCGGACGGAGCATCCGGTTCGCCGGTGCCGCCCTGATAGACACGCCAGCTCACGCCGGCCTTTTCCAGCCGCTCCGGATACGTCGTCCATGTGTAGCCGTTGGTATCGGGACGCTCTTCACTGCCCGGCCCGTTCAACTTGCGACCAAGCCGACCAGACGGATCCGAGGTGCCGCTCCACAGGTAGATGCGATTGATCGCCGTGTCGGCCAGAGCAGACGCGTGGTAGGCATCGCAGACCGTAAAGGCATCCGCAAGGGCGTAATGAAACGCGGCGTCCTCGCGGCGCAGATGCGCCATTGTCAGTACGTCCTGCTTCTGTTCGATCCAGCGGTCGCTGCGGCCAAGATTCCACGCGCCGTGGCCGGTGCTCCAGCCATGGTCGGTGCCTTCATGATGGTCACCGCTGGCGTGCGTATCCAGGTGGAAGGGATAGACCCAGGCCACGTCATCGGCCACGCCACGCGATTTCCAATACTTCGTATGCGTCGTCGCGACCGGCTGGCGCCAGATGGGATCGCCATTGGCC
>NZ_JBFUJE010000199.1:0-7038 GCF_056401535.1 Luteibacter sp. P4_E6
GGACACCGGCAAGGAACAGAAGATCGAGATCAAGGCCGGCTCCGGCCTCTCGGACGAAGAAGTCCAGCGCATGGTGGCGGACGCGGAAGCGAACCGCGAAGAAGACAAGAAGTTCCACGAGCTCGTGCAGACGCGTAACCGTGGCGACCAGCTTGTCCATGCCACGCGTAGCCAGCTCAAGGAGCACGGCGGCAAGATCCCGGCCGAGCAGCTCGCCGGCATCGACAGCGCCGTCTCCGATCTCGAGAAGGCTCTCGCGGGCGAAGACAAGGACGCGATCGAGTCGAAGATCACCAACCTCGAGCAGGTAGCGCAGGCGCTCTCCGCCGCGGCCCAGTCCGGTGGTGCGCAGGACACCGCGCAGCAGTCGGCACCGGGCGGCGGTTCGGCCCAGCCGGACGACGTGGTCGACGCCGAGTTCACCGAAGTCAAGGACGAGAAGAAGTAATTCGTCTTCGGCATGTAATGACGCGCCGCGGGCTCGATGCCGGCGGCGCGGTACCGACGGTTAACCGGAACGATCGCGCCGAGGGGCAACCCGTCGGTGCGTTCGTCCGTCCAGGGAAAGTACACGTGACATGAGCAAGCGCGACTACTACGAAATTCTCGGTGTCGAACGCACCGTGACCGAGGGCGACCTCAAGAAGACCTTTCGTCGCGTCGCGATGAAGTATCACCCTGACCGCAATCCGGACGACCCGGAAGCGATCGACAAATTCAAGGAAGCCAAAGAGGCTTACGAAGTGCTGGCCGACGCGCAGAAGCGCGCGATGTACGACCAGCACGGACACGCGGCCTTCGAGGGTGGCGGGTTCGGTCGTGGCGGTGGCGCCGGTTTCGGCGACGTCGGCGATATCTTCGGCGACATCTTTGGCGACATTTTCGGCGGCGGTGGCGCAGGTCGCCAGCGCGCGCGTCGTGGTGCGGACCTGCGCTACATGATGGATCTGGATCTCGAGGAAGCCGTGTTCGGCGTCGAGAAGAAGATCGAAATCCCCACCCAGGTCAATTGCCACCACTGCAATGGCTCGGGTTCGGAAGACGGCAAGGTATCCAAGTGCAGCACCTGCGCCGGTCACGGCCGCGTGCGCATGCAGAACGGCATCTTCTCCATCCAGCAGGCCTGCCCGACCTGCCATGGCTCAGGCCAGAAGATCGACAAGCCCTGCAAGAAGTGCCGCGGGGAAGGCCGCCTCGAGGAAGAGCGCACGCTGTCCGTGCGGATTCCTGCCGGCGTCGACAACGGCGATCGCATCCGTCTGACCGGGCAGGGCGAAGCGGGCCCTGCCGGTGCGCCGTCCGGCGATCTCTACGTGGAAGTGCGAGTGCGCGAGCACGCCATCTTCCAGCGCGACGGCAGCGACCTCTATTGCGAAGTACCGATCCGGTTCGCCCAGGCAGCGCTCGGTACCGACCTCATGGTGCCCACGCTCGAAGGTGAGATCCCCGTCAGCGTGCCGCCCGAGACGCAGACCGGTCATCAGTTCCGCATGCGCGGCCGTGGTGTGAAGTCGGTCCGCGGTGGCGGTGCCGGCGACCTCATCTGCACCGTCGTCGTCGAGACGCCAGTGCGCCTGACCAAGGAACAGCGCGAACTGCTCACGCAGCTCGAGGCCACCTTTGTCGGCGAGGATGCGGCCAAGCACACGCCGCGCTCGACGACCTTCATCGATGGGGTAAAGGACTTCTGGTCGCGCGTGACGTCGTAAGTCGCCACGACCCGCTCGGTTCGCCACACCCTCGCTCGGCAGGAGCCGATTCATCGGCGATTCCTGCACGGCGCCGCTTTGATGACTTGTCGTAACTTGCTTTCGCCGATGAATCGGCTCCTACAACGGTCGCGTTGTGGGGGCCGTTTTCTTTTCGGACGCCTGCTACGATTCGCCTTCCCATCGCACGCAGAAGGCTGCCCCATGACCCGTCCCGCCCGTCTCGCCATCAGCGGCGCCTCCGGTCGCATGGGCACTGCGCTGCTCGGACTCGTGCGTGGCGACGAACGCTTCGAGCTCGTTCGCGCCATCGTGTCGTCGGGATCGCCCCGGATCGGCAAGGCGGCCTTCGGCGACGTCTCCGCGCTGCGCTTCACCGACTGGACCGACGCGGGCGATATCGACGTCGTCATCGACTTCAGCGGCCCGGAAGGCCTCGGCGCGGCACTCGACTACTGCGAAGCCTCGGGCGCCTCGCTCGTCACCGGCACGACCGGCCTCGAACCCGCGCTGGAAGAGCGCCTGACCAAGGCTGCCGAACGCATCGCCGTGCTGCGTGCCGCCAACTTCAGCCTCGGCGTAGCTGTACTGACGCGTCTGCTGCGCGAAGCCGCCGCGGCACTGCCAGGCTGGGACCTCGACATCATCGAAGCGCACCACGGACGGAAGGAAGACGCTCCCTCCGGTACGGCGCTGGCTCTCGGCCAAGCGGCGGCCGCGGGACGCGGAGCGACGTTGGAGGAGCTGGCGGTGTATTCGCGCGAAGGCCGTCCCGGTGCACGCAAGAACGGCACGATCGGTTTCGCCGTCGTACGCGGCGGCGACATCGTCGGCGAGCACCAGGCGCTGCTGATGGGGCAGGGCGAGCGGATCGAACTGGGGCACCGGGCGACGGATCGATCGATCTTTGCGCGCGGCGCGCTGGAAGCCGCGAACTGGATCGCCGGGCGTGCGCCCGGCACCTGGTCCATCGAAGACGTCATTACCAGCAAGATGTAAGAGCCCCGCTGGAAACGGCACGCCGGAGATCCCAGGTCGCCATAAGCGGTTGTAGGAGCCGATTCATCGGCGATCCCGCGGCAGCGGGCTGGGCTGTCGCTAGCACCCAATCGCCGATGAATCGGCTCCCACAGGGGGTTGTAAGCCCGTCAGTGGGTGCCGAACCACCAACCGACAAACAACGCGAACACGCCATAAAGTCCGCCAATCGGCATCAGCCAGCGGGCTTCCACGGCCCCCCGGCGGAACATTGCCCACAGTGCGATCACCGCGACCATGGTGATGGCGCCGGCCACGATCAGCGGCGTATCGAACAGCCACGGGGTGGCGAACAGCGCCAACGAACTCGGAATCGTCGCCTGGATCATCATGGCGCCCGAGATGTTCGCCAGGGCCAGTCGCTCCTTGCCCTGCCGCACCCAGATCAACGCGTTGACCGTCTCCGGCAACTCGGTGGCGACCGGGCTCAACACCAGGGCGACGATATGCGGCGACAGGTGGAAGAACTCGCCGAACGCTTCCAGCTGCCAGACGAAGGTGCGCGAGGCGATGGCGATAACGACCAGCGCCAGGCCCGTCTGCAGCATCACCCAGTTCATCGACGGATTGGCTTCGTGGGGACGGAAGGTGAGGGGCTCGAGCTCATCCTCGCCCTCGGGCGCGCTGGTGTCGTCACGCATTTCCCGCCAGACATAGGCGACGTAGGCGAGCAGAAAGAGCACGCCGAGCCAGGGCTTCCATGCGAAGGCCACGAGGCCCAGGCCCACCTTGACCACGAAGATCGCCAGAAACCAGGACTGGTCCCTGGCCAGCCGCTTATTGTCCACGCGCACCCGTAAGTCGGGTCTTTTCAGTCGTTTACGACCCGCATATAAAGCGAATCCGACCACGGCATAGGCGATCGTTGCAAGCACCAGCGGACCGCCGAGGGCGGCGCCGACACCGATGTCCTTTGCTTCGGGGGTCTTGCCGAACATGACCGCGACGAAGGTCACCGCGCTTTCCGGCAGGGCGGTACCGAAGGCGGCAAGCACCGTGCCGGTCGCCGTGGCGCCGAGGTTGAGCTTGCGCCCGAACCATTCGACGCCGTTGACGAAGTATTCGCAGGCGAAATAGATAGCCCCGGCCGAGACCAGGAATAGAAAGCATGTCAGCAGCATGTTTTATCTAAGGCCGGGCGAGCGAGATATACCGATGGCACAGCAACACCGCTCGCCCGGCCCGGGTAAGCATGTCGCTGGCCAAAGGTCTCGCCGGGCGGGCAGCGCACTCTCCGGGCGCTGTGCCGTTCGCGCCATGGGGCGCGAGGCCACCAAGTGTGTTGACGCGAACTCCTCGGGGTAGAGGATGGCTACTCCCCAATGACTTCGGCGCGGATGTTAACACGCGTTCGAAGATTCGATGAGACGCATTTGCGGGCTGTGTTTGCAGGCTGTGTTTGCACCCTTTGTTTGCACCCTGTGGGAGCCGCTTCAGCGGCGAACGGGGGTGCGGGAGCCTTGCCCGCTGACGCGGGATCGCCGCTGAAGCGGCTCCCACAGGGCTCCTCCCACAGGGCTCCTCCCACAGGGCTCCTCCCACAGGGCTCCTCCCACAGGGCTCCTCCCACCAGGCGCTCGGTCGGTCAGTCCGGGTGGGAGGCGCTGCGGTCACGGCCGGCGCCGTGCTGGCGGTCCAGCTTGCCGAAGATTTTCTTGAACACTCGGGAGAACTTGCCTCGCTTGGTCTTGCGGGTTTTTTCCTCCTCGGAGGTCAGCCAGGCGACCTGGATGACCCGGCGCTCGCCTTCATAAGGCAGGTGGCCGTGGAAGGAGTTCTCCGAGCGACGGAACACGGCAAACTCGCCATAAAGCGGCTTGAGCTCCGGCGCCACGGTGTTGTCGATATTGTCGATGGAGGCCAGGAAGCGCAGGCAGCCGTCACTGGTGTCCGGCCACATCGGGTTGAGGTAGATCAGCGCGGTGGCGATCTTGGACTTGCTGTCGGTGTGGATGGTGCCGTG
The DNA here is from genome assembly GCF_056401535.1 of Luteibacter sp. P4_E6. Classification (NCBI taxonomy): domain Bacteria; kingdom Pseudomonadati; phylum Pseudomonadota; class Gammaproteobacteria; order Lysobacterales; family Rhodanobacteraceae; genus Luteibacter; species Luteibacter sp. P4_E6. Next base: position 4,711 of record NZ_JBFUJE010000199.1, read on the forward strand.
GCGCTTGTTGAGCAGCCGGCACAGGGTGACCAGGGTGGGGTAGTCCTCCAGCCCCGGAATGCCCAGATGGCGCCCGATGGCCGAGGAAAACGCCCGCGACGTCATCTGCGCGACCAGCTCGTTCACGGACGGACCGCAGTCGCTGGCGTCGTACGGGAAAAACCCGGCGCTGGTGTATTGGGGGAAGTCGCGGTCGAGATCGTTGCGCGATTCGTCCGGTAACTGACCGTGCGCGATCATGAACGAAAACGGCTCATGCCGGATGTCGGTGTCGGGACGCTCCAGTCGGGCGGGGTCGAGCAGCATGCGGGCGGATCTCGGCTAAGTACCTCGGGCATCATTGTATCGTGTCAGGCAGGGTTGCCAGCGATATTTTCCTACGAGGCCGTTCACGGTTTTCCGATGGACAAAACGCGCCTTCACACCTATCATTCATACCCGCCCAATGATCCCTTATCCCCAAGGCCCACGAGCCGCTTAAAGCAGGCTTGCGGGCTTTGCTGCACCTGAAGGCGGCCCATCCCATGCGTACTCCTGCTCTGCTTGCTCTCGAAGACGGCAGCGTTTTTCACGGCCACTCGGTCGGTGCACGAGGCGAAACGATTGGCGAGGTGGTGTTCAACACCGCCATGACCGGTTATCAGGAAATCCTGACCGACCCGTCCTACTCCCGCCAGCTCGTCACCCTGACGTACCCCCATATTGGCAACACCGGCACCAACGACGTCGACGTCGAGGCCGATCGCGTTCACGCGGCGGGCCTGATCGTGCGCGATGTGCCGCGCCTGGCCAGTAACTGGCGCAGCACCGAGCCGCTGCCGCACTACCTCGCGCGCCACAACGTCGTGGCCATCGCCGGTATCGACACGCGCCGCCTCACGCGCATCCTTCGGGAGAAGGGCGCGCTGAACGGCTGCCTCGTCGCCGGTGACGCCATCGACGTGGACGCCGCCGTGGCCAAGGCGAAGGCCTTCCCGGGCCTCAACGGCATGGATCTGGCCAAGGTGGTCAGCACCACGAAGACCTACCAGTGGAGCGAGGGCACGTACGACCTCGACAAGCAGGCCTTCTTCAACGCACCGAAGAAATTCCGCGTGGTGGCCTACGACTACGGCGTGAAGCAGAACATCCTGCGCCTGCTCGCCCACCGCGGCGTCGACATCACCGTGGTGCCTGCGCAGACRCCGGCCTCGGAAGTGCTCGCCATGAACCCGGACGGCATCTTCCTCGCCAACGGCCCGGGCGACCCGGCAGCCTGCGACTACGCGATCGAAGCGACGAAGCAGATCCTCGAAACGAAGATCCCGTTGTTCGGCATCTGCCTGGGTCACCAGATCCTCGCGCTGGCCATCGGCGCGAAGACGCTGAAGATGAAGTTCGGCCACCACGGCGCGAACCATCCGGTGAAGGACCTCGACACCGGCCGCGTGCTGATCAGCTCGCAGAACCACGGCTTCGCGGTGGACGCGGAGACGCTACCGGCGAACGTCCGCGTGACGCATACCTCGCTGTTCGACGGTTCCCTGCAGGGCTTCGCGCTGACGGATCGGCCGGCCTTCTGCTTCCAGGGCCATCCGGAAGCCAGCCCGGGCCCCGAAGACGTCGGCTACCTGTTCGACACGTTCATCGCCTCGATGGAAGAGCACAAGGCCAAGCGCGCGTCCTGACGCGCAGCTAGCCCCCCACTCAACCATCCGCTTCGATTCGCGAGAGAAACCATGCCCAAGCGCACAGACATCAAGACCATCCTCGTCATCGGTGCCGGCCCGATCGTCATCGGCCAGGCCTGCGAGTTCGATTACTCCGGAGCGCAGGCCTGCAAGGCGCTGAAGGAAGAGGGTTACCGCGTCGTCCTGGTCAATTCGAACCCGGCGACGATCATGACCGACCCGGACACGGCGCATGCCGTCTACATCGAGCCGATCAACTGGCAGACGGTCGAACGCATCATTGCCAAGGAGCGCCCGGACGCGGTGCTGCCGACGATGGGCGGCCAGACCGGCCTCAACTGCGCGCTCGACCTTGCCGACAACGGCGTGCTTGAGAAGTACAACGTCGAGCTGATCGGCGCGTCGCGCGAAGCCATCCGCATGGCCGAAGACCGCAACCTGTTCCGCCACGCCATGGCCGACATCGGCCTGGACTGCCCGAAGGCGGAAGTCGCGCGCTCGATGGAGCAGGCGCTGGAAATCCAGACCACCGTCGGCTTCCCGACCATCATCCGCCCGAGCTTCACGCTTGGCGGTTCGGGCGGCGGCATTGCCTATAACAAGGAAGAATTCATCGAGATCGTCGGCCGCGGCCTCGAGCTCTCGCCCGTGCACGAAG
>NZ_JBFUJE010000200.1:0-7004 GCF_056401535.1 Luteibacter sp. P4_E6
GGAGAGGTAAAGGTAGCTGTTGGGGTCGAACTGGCGATTGAAACGTCGCGCATGGCCTTCGAGATAGGACTCCACCTGGAACTCGAAACCGAACGGTTCGTTTTCCTCGCGCTGGTCCGGTTCCAGGCGAATGCGGGCGAAGCGGCCGTTCCATTCCATCGCCGACCGGTAGGTGATGACACCCAGCTTACGGGCGATGCTCATGCCGTGTTCCGGCCAGCGCTCGTCGTCGTAACGGCCCTCGTTCCAGTGCGGGTCCAGACGGATCGCTTCGCGCTGCAGCGAGCGGATGGCGATGGCGAAAGGCTGGGCCTGGGGTGCTGTGTCCACGCTGAGATGGGTGCGCGCCGAGCCCGGGTGCAGCAGCATGTACGCCAGCGCACTCATACCACCCATCGAACAGCCGACCAGGCAGGCCAGTTCGGTGATGCCGAGCCCGCTCACCGTTTCATGGGCCGCATTGGCGACGTCTTCCAGCGACAACTCGGGAAAGCTGAGGCGGTAGGGTTCGCCGGTGGCCGGGTCGTTCGACGCCGGGCAGGTGGAGCCCTTGTCGCTGCCAAGCGAGTTCACGCAGATGACGAAATGGCGGTCAGTGTCGAAGGCCTTGCCGGGGCCGATCATGTCGTCCCACCAGCCCGCCGACGGATCCTCGGCATTGGCCGCGGCGTGCGCGCTGGGCGAGAGGCCGGTAAGGATGAGGACAGCGTTGCCCCTCTCACTGTCCAGCGTGCCCCAGGTTTCGTACGCGACGCGTGCGCCATGCAGTTCGCCGCCGCGTTTCATGCGGAATGGCGAGGAAAGCGGGTGGTAGCGGCGGGCGTCGCCCATGGGGACTTCCTTCAATGGATGCCGCTCATGGTGCCACGGGTTTGGGTCGCGGCGCGCTTGTCGGCCTGCGCGATCTGCTCGGCCACGGCATGCGCGACGTTCGAATCCGGATCCAGCATCGGCTGCAGCGTCTTCCAGGTGGCTGACGCCTCGGCGTATCGCTCGTGCTGGAACTGGCTGATGCCGAGCAGCCACAACGCGCGCTGGTTCTGCGGATTCGCGGTCACGGCCGCCTGGAGCAGGTCGAGTGCGCGCCCCTCGATGCGATGGTCGTCACGCATCAGAGAGTCGGCCTCGGCCCAGCCAACCATGGCGGCACCATTGGTCGGGTCGACCTTGAGCGCGCCATCGTAGGCGTCGCGTGCCTGGGCAGGTTGCTTGAGCATCGTGTACGTCTGGCCGAGCAGGAGCCAGCCCTGGGCGTCTTCCGGGTGGTCCTTCAGGCGCGCACGCAGCGCGGTGATCGCTTCGTTGACATCCATTTCCTTCGCGGGCTCGACGCCGCCCAGTGTCGACGGCGTGCCGACCAGGGCGTACAGGCCCACGCTGGCCAGCGGCACGACCACGGCGATCGCAATCAGCAATGCGAAGACGCCGCGCGAGCGACCATGGCGGCGGCCATGGCGAACGATCGGAACGAGAAGCAGGGCCAGCGCGAGGGCCAGCATGACCCCGGCGGCGAGATAAAACGCGTAAGTCACCAATCGTCCCCGGTATCGTTGATCGGCGTCGTATCGACGGGTGCCTGGCGCGCGCGGCGGCGCACCTGTACCGCAACGACGATGCCACCGATGGCAAGCAGCGCGAGCGGACCGAACCAGAGCAGCCAGGTGCTCGGTTCGACCGGTGGTTTGTAGAGGACGAACTGCGAATAGCGGTCGACGAGGTACGCCTTGATCTCGTCGTCGCTCTTGCCCGCCTGCATCATTTCGAACACCTGGCGCCGCAGATCGTGCGCGATGGGCGCATTGGAATCGGCAAGCGTTTCGTTCTGGCACATCGGGCAGCGCAGTTCGGCGCTGAGGTGCTGGAAGCGCACTTCTTCCGCATGGTCGCGAAATGGCAACGGCTGGATCGCCTGGGCGGCACACAGCACAGGCAGCAGGAAGAGGCCCAGGATGAGCAGCGCGCGGCGGATCACGGGGTTTCCTTCGCGAGCGCGGCGAGTGCCGGACGGATTTCCCTGTCGATGACCTCGGGCGTTATCGGCCCGATGCGCTTGTAGCGAATGACACCTTTCGCATCGATGAGAAAGGTTTCGGGTGCCGCATACACGCCGAAGTCGATGCCGCTGCGACCTTCACGATCGACAGCGATCACGTCGAACGGATTGCCGTGTTCGGCCAGCCAGGCCGTGGCCTCGTTCGGGTCGTCCTTGTAGTTGAAGCCAACCAGGGGCAGGCCGAGCTGCTTCATTTCGGTCATCAGCAGCGGGTGCTCATGCACGCACTCGATGCACCAGCTGGCGAACACGTTGAGGAAGTACGGCTTGCCCAGCAGCGAGGCCTTGGTAACGGTGCGGCTCGCCTCATCGAGGACGGGCAGGGCGAAGGCGGGCGCCGGCTTGTTGATCAGCGGCGACACGATCTCGTGCTGGTCGTGTTGGGTGTTCCACCAGATGCCGAAGCCGAACAGGCCGACGAGCACGAGGAAACCGAACAAGGGCAACAGGCGGGTCATGCGAGCGATGCCTTTGTCGGCGGCGTCACGATGGTCGTTGCTGCAGCGGGAGAGGGAGCTCGCTTGGCACGGAAGCGACGCTCCGCAGCGGCAACGAAACCGCCTGCCATCATGAAGAGACCACCCAGCCAGATCCAGCGAACAAAGGGCTTGTGATACAGGCGCAAGGCCCATGCGCCCTTGACGTTCGTCGCCTCCATCGGCTCGCCCAGGGCGACGTAGATGTCCCGGAACAGGCCGGCATCGATCGCGGATTCGGTCTGCACCTGGCCGCGCGAATACGTGCGCTTCTGCGGGTGCATCGTTGCCAGTGTCTTGCCGTCGCGCAGGATGGCGACGATGCCTTCATCGGCACGCCAGTTCGGGCCCGTGGTCTCCTCGACGCCGTCGAAACGGAAGTCGTAACCGCCCACCGACTCGGTCTGGCCAGGTTCGAGGCGAACGTCTCGCTCGACACTCAACGATTCCGAAAGCATCACGCCGATCAGGAAGATCGCGACGCCGGTGTGGGCCAGCAACATACCCGCCATCTCGGCTGGGAAACGGCGACCACGTGGCATCTCACGCCAACGCTTGATGACATAGGACAAGGTGCCTGCGCCGACCCACACCGCACCACCGATGCCGGCGATGGCACGCAGGTGGCCCTGGGCGAAGAAGGCGGCGGCGATGGCGCAGATCACCGCGGCGATGCCCGCACGCAGGGCCATCGTGGTCAGCTGGCTGCCTTCGGCGCGGCCCCAGCGCAGGTAGGGTCCGAACGGAAGCAGAAGTACCGCCGGCGCCATCAGCAGCACGAACAGGAAGCCGAAGTAAGGCGGTCCGACGGAGACCCGACCGAGGTTGAGCGCGTCACCGATCAGGGGAAACAGTGTACCTAACAACACCATGGCGGCGGCCGTGGTGAAGAGCAGGTTCGCGACCATGATCCCTGTCTCACGCGACAGCGGGGCGAAGGCCTTGCCGGTAGCGACCTTCGGCGCGCGGATCGCGTAGAGCAGGAGCGAGCCGCCGATGACGATGATCAGGAAGGCGAGGATGTAGAGGCCGCGGCGCGGATCGGAAGCGAAAGCATGCACCGAGGTCAGCACGCCCGAGCGAACCAGGAAGGTGCCCAGCAGCGACAGCGAGAACGCGAACAGCGAAAGCAGGATGGTCCACGCCGGCAGCGAACCGCGTTTTTCCGTCACGGCCTGCGCGTGGATCAGCGCGACGCCGACCAGCCAGGGCATGAACGAGGCGTTCTCCACCGGATCCCAGAACCACCAGCCACCCCAGCCCAGCTCGGCATACGCCCACCAGCTGCCGGCGACGATGCCGAGGGTCAGGAATGCCCAGGCGATGTTGGTCCACGGACGCGCCCAGCGCACCCAGGCCTGCTCCATGCCGCCGCCGAGCAAGGCGGCGATCGAGAAAGCGAAGGCCACCGAGAAACCCACGTAACCCATGTAGAGCACGGGCGGGTGGAAGGTCATGCCCGGATCCTGCAACACCGGATTGAGATCGCCGCCATCGGCAGGCATCGGCAGTTCGCGCAGGAAGGGATTGGACGTGAACAGGATGAAGGCGAGGAAGCCGACGCCGATCAGGCCGAGCACGCCGAGGACGCGGGCCACGAAGGCGGGCGGCAGGTGGCGGCTGAAAGCGGCCAGGGCCACCGACCAGACGTTGAGGATGAACACCCACAGCAGCATCGACCCCTCGTGTGCGCCCCATACCGCGGTAACGCGGTAGTACCAGGGCAACGCCAGGTTCGAGTTGTCGGCGACATAGGCCACCGAGAAATCGTAAGTCAGGAAGGCGTAGATCAGGACGGCCATGGCGGCGAAGACGAAGACGCCCTGACCGGCGGCGGCCGGTCGCGCCACGGCGATCAGGGCGGCGTTGTTGCGCCAGGCGCCGACGATCGGCAGCACGCCCTGCGCGATCGCAAGAAGGAGCGCGAGGACAAGGGCGAACTGGCCGAGCTCGGGAATCACTTGGGCGTGTCCTTCATCGCGGTGTCGTCGATCTTCTTGTTCTGGTGGGCCTTGGCCATGGCGTCCTTGAGCTCCTTCGGCATGTAGTTCTCGTCATGCTTGGCAAGGACTTCGCTGGCGATGAACCGCGCGCCATCCATGCGGCCGGTAGCGATCACGGACTGGTTGTCGCGGAACAGGTCGGGAAGGATGCCGGTGTACTCCACGGGCATGGCGCCGTCGGCGTCGATGACGATGAAACTCACGCGCAGCGTGCTGGTCGCGCGCTGGATGGAACCGGCCTTGACCATGCCGCCGAGACGGAAGCTCTTGTACTGCGTGGCCTGGCCTTCCTGCACCTGGCTCGGGGTGAACAGGTAGCTCATGTTTCGCTGCAGCGCGAACACAGTGAGACCGATCGCAACGACAGCGGCGGCGACGACGGAGAGGACGATGGCGAGACGACGTTTACGCGTTGGATTCATTGCTTGGCGGGGTTCCGGGCCGGCGGCGGTTTTCCTGGCGCGCGAGCCGCGCGCGAAGTTCGCGCAGGTTGCGGCGGCGCCGGGCTAAAGGAGCCAGCGTATCGATGAGAAGGACGATGAAGAAGGCGGCGAACGACGTCCACACGTACGAACCGTAACCGCCCATGGCGAGGAACTGGCTCATGCGGGGTCGTTCCCAGGCTGGCCGAGCGCGATGTCGCGCACCCAGGCCTTGCCACCTTCGGAAGCGATGAGGTCGGCACGCACGCGTGCGAACAGGCTGGCGATGTAATAGCACTTGGTCGCCAGCATCATGGTGAGCAGGGGCCAGAGCATGCTCGCCTCGATATGGGACGGGCCGAGCAGGCGGATCGTCGAGCCCTGGTGCAGCGTGTTCCACCAGTTCACCGAGAAATGCACGATAGGCACGTTCACGGCGCCAACGAGCACCAGGAAGGCCGCGGCACGCGCGCCCTGGCGGCGGTCTTCGAACGAGTGATATAGCCCGACGATGCCCAGGTAGATGAAGAGCAGCACCAGTTCGGAGGTGAGCCTGGCGTCCCAGGTCCACCAGGTACCCCACATGGGCTTGCCCCAGAGCGAACCGGTCACCAGCGTGATCAGGGTGAATGCGGCGCCGACCGGTGCGGATTCCATCGCCACCACCTCGGCGATCTTGATCCGCCAGACCAGCCCGATGAAGGCGGCGACAGCCATAACGCCGTAGATGAACAGGCTCATCCAGGCACTGGGCACGTGGATGAAGATGATCCTATAGGCGTCGCCCTGCTGGTAATCCGCCGGTGCGACCACGAGGCCACCGTAAAGCGCGACGGCGCCCAACAGCAGCGCCAGGCCGAACGCCCACGGGCGCACGGCACCGGCGAACCGGTAGAACACCGGCGGCGAGCCGAGGCGGTGGAGCCAGAGGGGAACCCAGTTAGCCATCGTTACCTGTTACCCATGCGTTCGGACACCGTGAGTCCGCGATTTGACCCTCACGGTTGCGTGCGTTCATGTATCCATGGCGATGCGAAGCGCGGCGGCGCAAGCCAGCGGCGCAAGAACGAGCGCCATGGCGAGGCCTGCGCCTAGCCAGGCGATCGGCGCAACCCAGGGCAAGCCTTCCTGCGCGGCTGCCAGAGCCCCGGCGGSGAAGATCACGACCGGCACGCACAACGGCAACAACATGAGCGCCAGAAGCATACCAGAGCGTCTGGACCCGGCCGTCAGGGCGACCAGTACCGCGCCCAGCAGGCAGAGCAACGGCGTGGACAGGAGCAGCGCGATGACCAGCACCGGCATGGCTTCCGGCGGAAGCTTCAGCATGCTGGCCAGTACCGGCGCGACGACGATCAGGGGCAGGGATGAGGTAATCCAGTGCGCTAGGATCTTCATGGCCACCAGCAGGGCCAACGGCTGGGGCGCCAGCATCAACAGCTCCATCGAGCCATCCTCGATGTCGCCGCGGAACAGGTGGTCCAGCGAGAGCAGGATGGCCAGCAGCACGATGACGAAGACCACGCCTCCGGCGATGCGTGCCAGCAGTGCCGGCTCAGGGCCGATGGCAAAAGGGAAAAGCGTGGTCACGATGACCGCGTAGAGCACCGGCATGGCGATATCGCCGCGACGCCGCCACGCTAGCGTGAGGTCACGTCGCAACAGGGCGGCACAGGCCGCGGGTGTGCTGCCCGGCGTCACGCGTGCAACCGGATACGGCGCGGCTCACCGCCGGCGAAGCTGACCGCGCCATGGCTGGTCACCAGTGCGGCGCCACCGCGTGCGGCATGCTGGTCGAGCAAGCGATTGACCAGGGCGATGCCGTCGCGGTCCAGATTGGCATAGGGCTCGTCCAGCAACCACACGCGGGCCGGCAGCAGAAGGAGACGGGCCAGGGCGGCACGTTTCTTCTGTCCGGCGGAAAGCTGGCGCACCGGTTCGTCTTCGTAACCGGCCAGACCGACCTCGCGCAGCACGGCGTTCTCATCGGTGCCGCTGCGCAGACCGTACAGGCCGGCCGCGAGCCGCAGGTTTTCGCGTGGCGTCATGT
>NZ_JBFUJE010000201.1:0-6918 GCF_056401535.1 Luteibacter sp. P4_E6
GGCTGGGCATGGGCGGCAATGAAGCCGAGGCGCGCGGCCTCGTGCAGCGCTTCCGCCAGGACGGCACCGCTGGAAGGGTACTCAGTGCCGTGCGTGCTCACTGGCGTGGGGTGCTCGGTGTGGTTCAGGCCAGGACGCCGGAGCCTGCGATGGACACGATGGCGAACGGCTGGCTGCTCTACCAGACGATCGCCAGCCGCCTGTTCGCACGTAGTGGCTATTACCAGTCCGGCGGAGCCATCGGCTTCCGCGACCAGTTACAGGATTCCATGGCAACGCAGCACGCGGCGCCCGCCATGGCACGCGCCCAGTTGCTGCTCTGCGCAGCGCATCAGTTCGTCGAAGGCGATGTGCTGCACTGGTGGCATCCGCCCATCGAGCGCGGCGTTCGCACGGCGTGTTCCGACGACTACCTCTGGCTTCCACTGGCCACCAGCCGCTACGTGCACGCCAGCAGGGACGCGGCGGTGCTCGACGAGGCGGTCGAATACCTCGAAGGCCGTCCGCTGCGGCCCGGTGAGGAGTCCTATTACGACCTGCCGCGCCCCTCGGGCATTCGGGCCAGTCTCTACGAACACTGCGTGCGCGCCATCGAGCACTCCATGCCGCGTGGGCGCAACGGCCTGCCGCTGATGGGTAGCGGGGACTGGAACGACGGCATGAACAAGGTGGGCGAGGGCGGCAAGGGCGAGAGCGTCTGGCTGGGCTTCTTCCTGGTTCACGTGCTGCGCGAGTTCTCGGTGACAGCACGCTCACGCGGCGACGCAATTTTCGCGGACCGCTGTACGGCGGAAGTCACCAAGTTGTCGGCTGCCCTGGAAGCGCATGCCTGGGACGGCGAGTGGTACCGCCGAGCCTGGTTCGACGACGGTACGCCGCTGGGCTCGGCCAGCAACGACGAATGCCGCATCGATGCGATCGCGCAGAGCTGGTCGGTGCTCTCGGACGTTGCCACGGACGAACGCCGCACGCAGGCCATGGCGTCGCTGAGCAGTCATCTCGTGCAGGACGATGTCGGGCTGATTCGCCTGCTCGACCCGCCCTTCGATCACTCGGCGATGGATCCCGGTTACATCAAGGGCTACGTGCCGGGCGTGCGCGAGAACGGTGGGCAATACACGCATGCGGCGGTCTGGGCGGCGATGGCCTTCGCGCACATGGGCAACCACGACCGCGCGTGGGAACTGGCGAGGATGATCAACCCGGCCAGCCATACGAAAGATGCCGACGCGATCCAGCGCTACAAGATCGAGCCTTACGTACTCGCGGCGGACGTTTATTCCGTGGCGCCACACGTAGGTCGGGGCGGCTGGAGCTGGTACACGGGGTCCGCAGGCTGGATGTACCGCCTGCTGGTCGAGTCGCTGCTGGGGCTGAGCCTGGAGGAGGGCCGGCTGCGTGTCCGTCCCTGTGTCCCGACGTCGTGGGCGGGCTACAGCCTGCGCTACGTGTTCGGCGGCTCGACCTACGCGATCGATCTCCGGCCGGCACGGGACGGCGAATCGTCGGGCATCCTGCTGGACGGTGCTTCCATCGAGGGCGACAGTCTTCCGTTGGAGGACGATCAGCGTGAGTACAAGGTGCACGTGGTGTACCCGCGAGGCTAACGGCGGGGTAACGGCGCAGGGCGCAGCCTCGCGGTTGGGGGCGCCCTTGTTGGCGTCGAGCGGAGTATGGCGCCATGGCTACGATTTCAAAGGATCGACCGTCCTACCTCGAAGCAAGGCGCTCGATCCTCGAGGCTTACGATGTCGCCGCGGCTACCCACCCGGCGGCCTGTGCGATACGCGAGATCAACGAGAAGGGCGAGTGCCTGCCTCTCACGGCGAAACAGCTGAGGGGACGCAAGTCCGTCGCCGCGCCCGACTCGGTGATCAGTGAACCGGAAAACTTCCCGCCGCGAACGTCGCGGCATTGATGAACCGCCTTTTGGGGTCAACGATGAGCAACCCGTTCCAGAGCATCAACCAACGAATCATCGACGACCTCCGCAAGAGCCGCAGCGAGACGCCGACGGAAAAGCTGCCCAAAGCCGCCCCGGCCAAACGCGACGCCGATGACGAAGCTGCGGAAGAAGCCTATTCCAACGAAGGCGGCCCCGACGACGATTCCTGATCATGTGTGGGAGCCGCTTCAGCGGCGATAGCCAGGTCGCCGCAAGGCCATCGCCGCTGAAGCGGCTCCCACAGAAGTCCTCAAAAGTCGTAGTTGGCGCTCAGGCGCAGGTAGCGCGGCAACTGCCGTGATGTCGGTGTCCCGTAGAGCGGGTTGGCCAGGTTCGGACTGGACTCCGCATTCGGGTAGATGCCGACCACACGCTGCTCGTTCAACACGTTGAACACATTCACGTTGAACGCCAGCCGGGCGTCGGCGAAGGCTGGGCGATAGGTCGCACCGACATCGAGCTGACGCACCCAGGGAAGGCGTCCGTGGCTTCCCGGTGGCGAGGGCAGGCCGTTGCAGAAGTGGTAACTGTTGCCGTAGCCGGCCGGGTCTTCGCGATCCGGGCCGAAGTAACCCAGGCACGGCTTGGGTGCACCGGAGATCACACTGAGATTGCCGCTGACCAGCCACTCGGGGGTGATCTGGTAGTAGCCGAAAACCTTCAGCTGGTGCTTGTGGTCGTTGTTCTGCGGGCCATTGGTGTTGACCATGATGTACGAGTTGTCCCAGTCCTGGGTGGTCGACACCGCTGTCTGACCGGTACCTCGCGACTCGCGATAGAGGTCCGAGCGAAGCTGTCCTTCCGTGTTGCCGTAGCTGCGCGAGAAGGTGTATGTCGCTCGCGCGTACCAGGTCCCATCGAACGGGTGCTCCAGGAACGATTCAAGCGCGTAGTAGCGGCGCTTGAGTCGGTCGAAGCCGAACTCCTGGTTCGTGAGCGGCACACTGACGTGATTCCCTGCCGTGTCGACCAGATTGAACGTGTTCGCCTTGCCCGGATTGAAYAGCCAGCAGCTCACGGGGTTGCTCGTCGTGGTGACGTCGTACCCGAGCGACTGCGCCTTGGCCAGCACGAGGTCGATGTCGCAGTAGTCGTCGATCGCGTTGCGCAGGATACGTTGCGTCGCCTTTGCGCCGTAAACCCACTTGCTGCCCAGGGTCTTGGTGAAGCCGAGGATGAATTCGTCCTGGTATTCGGACTTGAGGCCCTTGGTGGTCACGGTGGAGGGATCGGGCAGCTGGCCGAAGGTGTTGTTCGCCGCGACCGGCGGTGAAATCGTGGTCAGTCCGGTCGGCGTGCCATCGCCGGCGATGCCGCCGTAGGTGAAGTATTGCGAGGTGGTGAGTGCGCCGCCGGCTGCGTTGAGCGCGGGGTTCAGGGGCAGGCCAAGGTAATAACGGCCCGCGTTGGCGTAGACCTTGAAGGTCGCATCGCCGTTTACGTCCCAGCTCGCGCCCAGGCGTGGCGCCCACTGCGGCTTGTGCTGGGTGACGAAGGGCTCGCTGTCGCTGTTGAAATTCTCGAACTGGTCGTTGCGCACGCCGACCGAGAGGAGCCAGCGATCGTTGATCTGCCAGCGATCTTCGATGTACTGCGCGCGCTGCGTGGAGCGCACGGTGGCAAGGCTGCTGTTGATGTTCTGGATGACGTAGTAGCCCTGTGCACCATTGGGAAAACCGCCCGTGGCCGGCACGCCAAGACCCGTGGAAATCGGTGTATTCGGATCGCCCTGGCCGTAGGTCCACGAATACCCGCCCGGCCCCGAGGTGATCGTGCCCTGGTCCAGTGCCTTGGCGGTCTGGTTGTCGATGCCTGCGGTGATGGTGTGGTCGCCGATCTTGTAGGTCAGGTCGATGCGCGTGTTGGTCGTACGGTTGCCGCGTCCGGCGGGACTCAGGCTGGCCACGGTCTGGTTGTTACCGCGTGGTGCACCGTTGTTCAGCGCAGGATTCTGGTTGGTGAGTCCATCCACATAGGTGAGATCAGGGGCGTAGCCGGCGGGTGCGTCGTAGTCGTCGCTTTTCAGCTTGCCGTACTGTGCCGTGAGCGTGAGATCGTCGGTGAGATAGCCGGTGTATTTGGCCGTCCACAAGTCGCCGCCCGTCTTGATGTTATCGTCGCCGCCGATCCGGTCCTGGCGCGTACGTGTCTGGTAGTCGTACCCGTAGACCGTACCGGAGGTCTCGTATTTGTCCGAGGCACCGGTCACTTCGACGATGTTGCTGTCGGTGATGTTCCAGTCGAGTTTTCCGTACCAGCGCGGTTCGTTGTAACGGTAGTCGACATAAGGCTTCGTACTGCTGAAGCCGCTCACCGGGTTGACGGTGGTGCCCTGCTGCCGTTCGTACTCACCGGCGATGAAGATGAACAGCTTGTCCTTGATCAGCGGACCTCCCGCGTATGCACTGACCGTGGTGCTGGTGGCGGAATCCTTGCTATCGGGCGAGTACAGCTGGCCGGCTTTGGGCGATGCCGGAAGCCCGTTCTCGAAGTAGCGGTTGCGCTGGCTGGCACGCGCGAAATTCGGTTCCCACAACACTTGTGTGCCGAAATGCCATTCGTTGGTGCCGCGCTTGCCCACCACGTTGATCACGCCGCCATCGGATCGGCCGTACTGCGCGCTGTATCCGCCGGTATAGACCTCCTGCTGGTCGATCGCGCCGTAGGGCAGGGACAGTCCGCCGAAGCCTCGCAGGGGATCCGTCGTGGAGAAGCCGTTGACGTAATAGGCGTTCTCGCTTGCGRCAGAGCCACCAAAACTCACCAGTGAGTTACCCGTCGGCCCCTTGAAGCTACCGCCGTTGTTGACCACGCCCGGGGCAAGCAGGGCGATGGCTTCGGAATTGCGACCCAGCGGCAGGCGTGCGAGCTGTTCGGAGGTGACGACGGTGCGTGAATCGACCGTCGACACATCGATGCTCGGCAACGCCGCCGCGGATACCGTGATGCCCTCCAGCGACTGCGCCTGCGCGGCGGCGAATGACACCTCGGTACCGGCGCCCACCTTGAGCGTGATGTTCTGCCGCGTGTCGACCACCTTGCCATCGACTTTCAGGGCCACGGTATACGTGCCCAGGGGCAACTGCCCGGCTGAGTAGCGGCCACGCTCGTCGAGCGGGACATCGCGGCTCAGACCGGTATCACTTGTAACCGTTACCGACGCACCGGCTGTGGCGGGTGCCTGCCCGAAAAGGCTGCCCGTGGTGGACTGCGCCATGGCGCCGGAACTGATCGCCACCGCGAGGGCTGCGGCGAGTGCACGCGGGATGCTGGGGGTCTTGCTGGACATGAACGACGCTCTCCTCGAACCGAATTGGGGGCGTAAGCGCGCACGGTCTCTGCTGCCGCAGGGCCGGGCATGATGGGTAATCGAAGGCAAATCCCCTTGAAGGCGCGACCTGGACGCCGGCGTCGTGCCGGGTCGTAGGTGCCGGTAGCCGGGCTAGCGCCGGCTACATCCCTGATGTGACAAAACGTGCTGCGTCGCAGCACGTGAGCCAGTTATATCGAAACTTATTTCGAATGTATAGCCCTCTAGACATCCCTATCGGGAGGCGAGGTCGGACTAGCCGAGGGCGACCGGGTCGGTCTGCAGCCCCAGGCTGTCGTGGATCCCCGCGAGTGTCCGGGCGCGCTCGTCGCGTTCGGTCTTCGTCCGGGGCGGGTGCCTTTCCATCTGCGTGAGCACGGGAAGCAGGTCGCGCTGCTGTGATTTTTTCAGCGGCACCGTCAGGTCTTCGACCTTCTTGCCCATGATGTATTTCGACTGCTCGGTGCTCTGGCTTGCGGTACGACCCGAAAGCGCCTGCACGAGGAGGCCTTTCCGGTAGCCGATGGACACGTTGCTCTGCGCGGAGTCGTCGATCTGCGTGTAGTAGTAGTTCTGCGACTTCGGATCTTCAGTCAGGTTGAGCCGCGCATCGGCTGAAAGGGCCGAATGGAAACTCGCGCGCAACTGCGACGACGAGGTCTGTGAGATATCGCGTTCGGATGCGCTGCGGCCGGACACCTGGGTGCTTTGCGATACCTGGAAGGAGAATGCGTCGTGCTCATCGGCGCGATACGGGTTGGAGGCGCGCGCCGACTGCGTGAACGAGGCGCTGAAGTCCGCGAGCCCGCTCATCAGGGCATGGTCGGTATCGGTGAGCCACGAGGTGGAACGTGTGGTGGCTGCCGCGTCGATGCCGGCTGGCGCATTGATCTGCGTGAATGCGTCCTTGAAGAGGGCCACCAGGGCGGGATCTGCATGGCCGCGTGCCGCGGCCTGGTCGACCTGCTTTAGGTAATTGGCCAGCGCTGTCGCCTGCTGGGCCTTGCTGCCGGTGATGGCAGGTGAGCTCAGGTCCACGCTGACATCGATCTGGCCGGCCGAACCGTCGATCTTCACGGCGCGCGATGTCGCGTCGGCGCTGAAATCGATCGTCTGTATGGGCTGATCGCTGCCCGCGGCATGGGCGCTGACGTGGATCGACGAGAGGACGGTCGTATCGAGTTGAGCGAGGCTGCCGAGATCCAGGTGAGGCGGCGCGGAGGCCATGCCGTCGAGCACGCTCTTGAAGGCGACGGAGAGTTTCGCGATCCCCGCATTTTCGGCGTCGCTCAGTGGTGCGTCGCGTTCGGCCTTTACCTTGAAGCTACCGTCGTCCTGCAGCGTGAGCGTGAGTGCGCGGCCGCTGGCCGTCTTGATGGCGACGGATGCATCCTGCCAGACGGGGACGGACTTGACCGGTGGGATGGAGTAGACGGCGGGTGCCGGTGCGCTGGTGGCACCGCTGAGCGTGACGACCACCGAAGGGCCCTGCGCGGCGGGCGATACAGTGGACGTGGCAGCCGCTGTGCCTGCGGTCGCTGTCGCCGGCAGGGAGCGCGACGCCGGTAACGAGACCGGCGTCGGCACCCTGTTCAATGAAGTTATTGTCATCCTTGAGCCTGTTTTACCTATTGACCTCCTCGGTTAGCGGCGTCTTTCGCAG
>NZ_JBFUJE010000202.1:0-6903 GCF_056401535.1 Luteibacter sp. P4_E6
TTCCAGGAGCCGGAGACCGGTTACGAGCACCAGATGACGATGCCGGAAGTGCCGGCCCCCGAAGACATCGAGCCGATGCATGCGATGAACGCGGAGCAGGTCGCCAAGCTGCCGGAGAAGACCCAGCGCTGGCTCGGCATCAACGGCCCGTTCGAGTTTCGCCATGTGTGGCCACGCGACGAACTGCGTCCGGCCAAGCGTCCGCCTTACCAGCACATCTGGTTCCGGCTCACCGCGCCGATCGAAGACACCCTGGCTCTGCACCAGGCCCTGCTCGCCTATGCCTCCGATTTCCACCTGATCGGCACGGCCACCCTGCCCCACGGCATCTCCTATCTCACCCGCAACATGCAGATGGCCAGCCTGGATCACGCCCTGTGGTTCCACCGGCCGTTCCGCATCGACGAGTGGCTGCTGTACTCGTTCGACAGCCCGACCTCGCAGGGGGCGCGCGGACTCGCACGCGGCATGATCTATACACGTGACGGCCGTCTCGTCGCCTCGACGGCGCAGGAAGGCCTGATCCGCGTTCGTCCCGACTGATCAGGTGAGCATCGAGCTACGGCATCTGCGTTACTTCATCGCCGTCGCCGATGAACTGCATTTCAGTCGTGCCGCCGAACGGCTGGGTATTTCCCAGCCGCCGTTGAGTCAGCAGATTCGCGACCTCGAAGGCATGCTCGGCTTGAGGTTGCTGCGGCGGACCAATCGGCGCGTGGAGCTGACCGACGCGGGACGCGTTTACCTCGATGCTGCGCGGGACATCCTTTCTCGTGTCGGCGAAGCCGGCGACCTCGCTCGCCGCGCGGAACGTGGTGAGATTGGCGAACTGCATGTCGGGTTCACGCAGAGCACGCCGTTGATTGCGCGGTTTCCGCGGGCCGTTCGCGCTTTTCGCGAAGCCTACCCGGCCGTGCGGTTGGTGCTGAAGGAACACAACACGCTGCAGCAGATCGAGCGGCTGCTCGACGGCAGTCAGCAGGTGGGGCTGATTCGCGGCACCGACCTACCGCCGTCGCTGACGGCACGCAAGCTGGTCGAGGATCCGCTCGTTGCCGTGCTGCGTGTAGACCATCCGCTGGCAAAGGGCCGCAAGCCACGCGTGCGTGTGGAGCAACTCGCCGCGGAGCCGTTCGTGGTGTTCAGTCRAAACGCCGGGACGGGCGTTGCCGCGCAGGTACAGGCGATGTGTCGTCGCGCGGGTTTCTCGCCTCGCGTTGCGCAGGAAGCCGGTGAATCGGCCACGATGGTCGGTCTGGTTGCTGCCGGGCTCGGCGTCGCCGTACTTCCGGCGTCGATGAGTCAGGTGCATGTCGAAGGTGTTGCCTACGTACCCATCGATTCGCCGGATGCGGCCAGTGCTCTCTATCTCGTGCACCGCCAAAGCGATTCGTCGCCGCTGGTGAAGGCCTTCATGCAGTTGATGCTGAAGGCGTGAGCCTGCGCAGCTTCAGAGCGATTGCGAGGCCAGCGAGGACGAGCACCGCGACATACGTCGCCACGCCGTTCCAACCTGCGTAAGTCCAGGCCAGGCCGCCGATCGAGCCGGCGATGCTCGAACCCATGTAATACGAAAACAGGTAGAACGACGAGGCATGCGCGCGTGCGAACGTCGCGCGCTTGCCGACCCAGCCGCTTGCAATCGAATGACCGCCGAAGAAACCGAAGGTCATCATCGCGATGCCCGCCACGATAGCCCACAGTGACGAGCTCGCGGTCAATGYCACACCGGCCAGCATGATCACGAAGGTCGTCCAGAGCACGCGCGGACGTCCGAGTCTGTCAGCGACCTTGCCCATCCACGCTGAACTCGCCACGCCGACGACGTAGACCATGAACACGGCGCCGACATGCGATTGCGAAAGCGAGAACGGCGGCGCCAGCAGGCGATACGCGACGTAGTTGTAGATGGTGACGAAGGCTCCCATTAGCAGGAAGCCTTCGGCGAACAGCCAAGGCAGTCCCTTGTCGCGCCATAGCGAACCGAACGAGGCAAGTAGCGCGCGTGGATGCGAGCGACGCTTTTCGAAATGCGCTGAAGCAGGAAGACCGCGGGCAACCAGTACGGCGGCGATCAACCCCATCGCTCCGATGATCGCCACGGCCACGCGCCATGAGGCGTGATCCGCCGCGAAGCCGGAGATCAACCGGCCGCCCATGCCGCCGATGGCGTTACCGCCGATGTACAGGCCCATGGCGAAACCCAGCGAGTCGCCGTGGATCTCTTCACTCACGTAGGTCATCGCCACAGCGGGCAAACCCGCGAGCGTGATGCCCAGGAGCGCCCTCAGCACGAGGAAGGTGCCCCAGGTCGGCGCCATCGCACTGAGCAGCACGAGCAGCGATGAGCCGAGCAGCGAAGCCAGCATGATCGGTTTGCGTCCGAAGACGTCCGAGATCGCGCCGGCGAACAGCATCGACACGGCGAGCACGCCCGTGGTCAGCGACAGCGAAAGACTGCTCGATGCCGCATCGAGCGAGAACGCGCGCGAGAACGCCGGCAGCAAGGGCTGCACGCAGTAGAGCAAGCCAAATGTCGCGAAACCCGACGAGAACAGCGCCAGGTTGGTACGCCGGAATGCGGGCGTGCCATGACGAATGCGCCGATCCACGACAACCGCCGGCGCGACGGACGATGAGCCGTCCACAGGAACCTCCAGGGAATGTGCCATGAGACAAGGCTAAACCCTGAATTGAGTCGGATCGAGATAGTGCAGGCACCGATTCCATAGCTGGAACGTCTCAATGGCGCCGAATGCTGGTCCTTACCGTGTCACCGAACCGACGTCCCCGGCGCATCGCCATCCCACTGGATCGCCGAAGCCAACTCTTCCCCGGTCAGGGCCAGTTCTCCCGAATCTGCCTCGGTCTTCAGCGACACCACATGCCCGTCGTGCCGCGACARCTCGCGCGCTCCCGAACTTGCCATGGCGTGAGCTCGCTCATCGTCCGAGGACAGCAACACCAGCAAGGTCCTCGAGCCGGCGACGAAGCGTACCCCGCTGGTCGCACCCGACGTCGCCAACGCCTTGGAATCCAGCGGCACGGCCTTCACCTTGCCCGCCCAGCGCGGCGGCGCGACGAACGTATAGCCCGCCGCCTCGTCCCGCCAGGCGAAGCGTTTCATCGGTTCGGGCGTCGGCGCGGCCTGGCGGTGGGAGCCCGGCGGCGTCTGCCCCGATGCCATCAGAGGAAGGCCGAGCAACAGGGCGAGCGTGAGCGATTTCATGGCGTTGTCTCCTGGAGTCGCCTTGCAGCCTACGCCTGGCGCGTAGCGACAGCGTCAAGCGCCACGATCGGCACCGATCCTCTCCGCGTCGGCGCCACCTTCCTTGCCGTCTTCCCGCCCACTGACCCAGGCGAACAAGGCGATGCCGACGATGATGGCGACGGCGCCGAGGGCTGCGATCGGTCCGGGAACGGCCTCGCGCAGGAAGATCACACCGATCACCGTCGCAAACAACAACTCCGCCGCCTGCATGGCCTCAACACCGGCGAGCGCAGTCGGCTGCCGCCCGACCATCTCGGTCGCATGGAAGAACAACACAGTGGCGATTACGCCCGATGACACCGCCACACCACCGGCGAGCAATGCTTCACGGAGCGACGGCGGCCCAATGGTGAGCCACGTGACGACGGCGAGCAGCAACCACAACGGCCAACTCGCCAACGTCATCCCGAACACACGCTGCACCGCGCCAAGCTTCGTTCCCGTGCGTTCCAGATGCAGCAGGATCATCCGGTTGCCAAGCGGATAAGCGAACGCGGCAAAAACCACGGCGCCCACCGCAAGCCACGCCGAYGCATCGAGTGCCCCGTGCGAGTGCCCGAACTGCAGCAACATCACGCCGGCAACGATCAGCACGCCGATCGACAGCGCAGCAACGTGCCAGCGTGCCCGTGCATCGCGATAAATGAAGGGCGCCAACATGGGCCCCGCCAGTACCGTGGTCTGGAAACTACCGGCGACGAGCCACGACGGCCCGCTACTCGCCGCCCAGGTCAGCGGCACCCCGAACAACACGAAGCCCACGCTGCTCCACGTCAGCCACTGGCGCGTGTGCGCGCGCAACTCGTGCGGCAAGGCGCCCAGACCACCCTGGAACGGCAGCACCACCGCCAGCAACGGCAAGGTCAGCAGGTAACGAAGGATCACCGCCCACTGCCAATGCCCGCCGCCACTGACGACGGCACGATTGAGGACATAGGTGAGCGTGAAGAACAGCGCCGAAATCAGCGCGATCGTCACCGCCTTGAGGGCATGGGAACGCATGGACAGCCTTGCATGGAGCGAAGGCCGAGTGTGCCAGTGTCGCGCGGGTGCGTCAGCCCGTTTCGTTCAATTCGAGGAAGAGTTCCTGGAGTTCGCCGCCGATGACCTGGCCGCCAACGGAAAGCGTTACATCGCCGTCGACGCCCGAGACCGGACAGCATCCATCGACGATGCCGAGGATGTTCGCGGTGGTGTCGACCATGACGTTGGCGATCACTTCGATAAGGGTGTCCTTGCCCTCGTCGTCGAGCGTATTGAACATGGTGAGCGCACGAATCCACAGCGGATCCACCGCCCGGTCTACGGGCGTGGTGCGGAACATCTCGTTGTAGACCGCGAGATTGTCGCGGACCACGGCGTTCTGGATGGCCTGGACAAAGTGGTCGGGAGACATGGGGCTGCCACCTGATAAGGAGACGGTTAAGTGATGCACCCTATGTGTGGGAGGACAGCCCCCGGGTCAATGGGGGCGTGTCGTCGGCCTTCAGTAATGCTCCCGTCCCGCGCGCCGAGGGCAACGCGACGCCGGTACGTAGCCCGGCCAGATCGCATCGTAGAAGTAGCGTTCGAGCGCCGAAGGTGGCTCGTAGGGCCGTCCGGCTGCCGGGATGAGCTTTCGCAGCCGCGCCTCATTGTGTTCCGCCCAACGCATCACCATGCGCTGCATGAGCGAGACGCCCTTCAAGGTGGTGCCCTGCCCGCGCCGCGGCCCATAGCGCCAGCGGACGACCCAGTTGCCGTCCTGCGGGCTGACGCGGGCAAACGCCCGCGACGTCCCTTCCAGGATCGCGTACTGCCGTTCCCCCATCTGGACCCAGTGAACCATCGCCATGGGCCGAGGTTAGGCCGGGCGCGTCTCACGGATGTGGACAGAGCGGCAGCCATACCCGAGGTATATCGGGCAAGTTTCTGACCCTGCCCGATTTCCCGCGTCTCAGTGGCTTGGCGGAAACCAGACCTTCACGATCTGGCCCTCACGCACCTCGTAAATCGCCGCCAGATCCGGCGCGCGCTTTCCCGAGGGCAAGCCAATCACATGCTCCTTGTCGATCACGGTAGGGCCGGTCAGGGTGCGGCGCACGATCCGCACACCCATCTCCTTTGGCATGGTCCGGAGAAAGGCGAATCCCTCGAGGATTTCCGCCCTGCCCCGGATCACCGGATGCGAAGCATCGAGGTACACCATCTCGACGTTTTCCGCGTAACAACTGGCGAACGCCTCGACGTTATGCGCGTTGTAGTACGCGAACTGCGCATCGACCACGGCGGACGGGGTCGGCTCGACGCCAGGTGCGAGGCAAGCGGCGTACGAAGGCGTTGCCGCGATGACAAGCGCCCCGCAAAAGAACAGCGCACACCTGGTCATTTCGCGGCATCCAGGATCACCGAATAAAGCATCGCGTTGATCTTCCAGCCGTCGTCGGTACGAACCACCTGCCAGGTTTCGTTGCCGTGATTGGTCGGCTTGCCGTCGAGCAGGAAGACGTAGTCGAAGTACACAGAGCCGACGATGCCATCGGTATCGATCCGAACATTGTCGAACTTCTCTTCGATGGCATGGCTGGTGCTGCCGACAAACTTCGTGAAACCCTTATAGGCGCCTGGTTCAGGCCGGACGCGTTTGGCATCGGGTCTCTTCATGCGCGTCTTCTCGAGCGACGCTTGATCGAGACMAGAGAACCAGCTGGTGTTCTCCGGAACGAAGAGCGTGTCGAGCTTTGCGCCGTCCCTCGCAATGATCGCAGCCTTGAATGTATCGACAAGCTGTTTGATTTCCGATGTTGTCGTCGAGGAAGCGGATGTCGCAGCGTGAGCGCATGGGGTCGCACAGAGTGAGATGGCGAGCATTACGTAGCTACGAGCAAGCATACCGAGTGTCCTTGATAGTGGAGCTTGCAGCCTAGACACACGATTGCGGGCATTCCACGCCGCTGCGGCAAAACGGTCGTCCCGTGCGCCGGGCCGTTCGGGTCGAGCTTTCAGGGCGCCGCCAGGTACCAGCTTACGATCCGACGGAGCTCTTCCAGACTCAGGGGCAGGTCCCCGTGACGATCGCCCATCGCCTGGTCAAGCTTCGACCGACTAAACTGCCAGTCCGTGTTTGCGAAAGGCATTCGCGGCTCCATACCGGCCACCACGACTTTTTCCAGCTCAGTCTCCGGCGGAGAAAAACGGATCGCGACGCCGCACAACCGTCCGATTTCCGTCACGACCTCACCCATCGACATGCCACCGCCGCCTGAGCAGTTGAAAATCTCCAGAGGCTTTGTCGCCTGTGGCCGGACAGTCAACGTGACGGCTTGTTCGACGAGCCGATCGACAGAAAGGAGATCGGGACGACTCGTGCTCGTCAGGGGTAAGTTGCATGACTTCTGCGTGCCGGCGGCGATCATCTTTATCGCCTCCACGAACATGTACAGTCCGAACCCATTCCTGACGGTCCAACCCGTCACTCGGTGGCCCACGACGATAGTGGGACGAAAGATCGTCACAGGCAGTCGGGACGCCGACGACAACAACGCCAGGGAGTATTCCGCGCAGCGCTTGCTCACCTGGTACGGATTGACGCAATTGCCACCGAAGTGCAGCGATTCGTCTACCTGGCCGCCATCCAGTCCAACCACGTAGGC
>NZ_JBFUJE010000203.1:0-6899 GCF_056401535.1 Luteibacter sp. P4_E6
CGGTGATCTTGTCGGCCAGATGGTCGGGCGAGTTCGCGGCGAGGTCGGCATCGTCGTGGCCGACCACCGTGGTGAGGTAGCTGCGCCCGGTCTTGGTCGATTTGATGTCGCCCTTGCTGTACATCATGGCCAGGTCGTACAGGCCCGCGTAGCCCACGGCGCACTTGAACATCCCCGGCTCGCGGATGGTGGTCATCATGGCCGAGTAGCCGCCGAAGCTGGCGCCATAGACACAGATGCGCTTGGGGTCGGCGTAGCTCTGGGCGATGGCCCACTTCACGCCGTCGATCAGGTCCTCCTGGACCCGCGTGCCCCAGTTGAGATAACCGGCCTCCTCGAAACCGTTTCCGCGACCGCCGGAACCACGGTAATTCACTTGCAAGACCAGGTAGCCGCGATTGGCCAGGAACTGGGCGTCTTCATCGTAGAACCAGTCGTCCTTGATGCCGATCGGGCCGCCGTGCGGTACGAGCACCATCGGCAGGTTGGTCTCGGGCTTGCCTTTGGGGAAGGTGAGGATCGCCTCGAGCTCCGTGCCGTCGCTGGCCTTGAAGCGTAGCGGGCGGCGCTCGGCCATCTTTTCGGGGTCGATCCAGGGCGCGATGGCGAACAGGCTGCTTGCCTTGTACGTCTTGGTGTCGATCAGCATGTAGCGGCCCGGGTCGCGGTCGCTGGATACGCCGAACATCAGCTGGCTGCCGTCCTCGCTGAAATCGATGAAGTTGACGAAGCTTCCCGGGAACTTCAGCGACAGCGCCCTGTGCAACTTGGAAATGGTTTCCTGCGGATCGACGTAGGTCACCTTGGGAATGCCACTCTCGGCGTAGGTGCCGAAGGGGCGCAGCGGCACCGGTGTCCACAATCCGTTTGACGTGACAAGACTGAAATCGTCCTTGCTGACCACCCGACGATTGCCGCCATCCTCGTCCTGCTCGACGAACTCGCCACCCATGCCGTTGGGACTGTAGCGAGCGTAGATGCGGTTGCTGCCGGCGACCGAGGCGATGGGAACGAAGCGCTGCAGATCTCCGTTCTCGGGCACCTTGGCCCAGCCGCTACCTTCGCGATGGAACACCACGTAGGTGAAGTTGGTGTCCGTGCCGAACGAGAATTTCGCGACGCCATCGGGCGAGATCATGAAGCTCATGTCGCCGATGCCGATGTCGGCCATCTGCTTGCGGGTACTGGAGGTGGCGTCGACGTCGTAGAGCGTGCTGCGGTCCTTGTCGGACCACGACGTGGCGCGCAGGTAGAAGTGACCGTTGCTCTGCGCCGGTGTGCCTTCGATCTCGCCCCAGCCCGAGTCGGTCTGGCGCGTGGCCGAGCGCTTGCCAACCGCCTCGTAGCCATACAGGTAGTCGGGATTCTTGCCGTCGATATCGACGGCCATGATCTCGCCGGTGTACGAGGTGTTGCCGATCGAGCCGTCCTGCTTGCCGCGGGCAACGACCAGACGCGTGGCGCTCGCCCAGACGATCTCGGCCGGGAGCTCGTAAGGGGGCATCCGGATGAGGGCGACTGGCTGGGTCGGTTTCTCGACAAGGTAGATGGCCACCCCGTGCGACTTGCCATCCGGGTCGTGATAGACCACCGAGAAATGTTTGCCGTCGGGCGAGAGGCGCGGCATGGTCAAGGGCAGGCGACGGGCGAAATCGGCCGTCGGAATGAGATCGGCGGCAGCTACGCCGGTGGCACACGCGGCCAGGCACAACGCGGCCAGCAGCGGCCGCGCGAAGCGGTACTTCATGTTCGACTCCCCTTGCTTTGGTGTACATCCTTTACACGCCGTCCTCCCCGGACAGCGCCCACGCCGGGATATAGCCCATTCCGGGGCCGCCCACAAGGCGACCTGCGGGCCGGAGGGGGCGGTACACTTGCGTCCTGCGTTCTTCCTGGGGCCTCCATGGCAACTCCGTTCGTCGTCAATATCGATCCCGTCGCGCTGTCCCTCGGACCTCTCCAGGTCCATTGGTACGGGCTCATGTACCTGGGCGGCTTCCTCGGCGGATGGGGGCTCGGCGAGTATCGCCGCCGGCAGGGTCGCTTGCCTGTCAGCGCGGACCGCTTCGGCGACCTCATGTTCTACTGCATGATGGGCGTGGTGCTGGGCGGCCGGGTCGGCTACATGCTGTTCTACACGGCCATCTCCTGGATATGGACCGACCCCCTGGCCCTCTTCCGCATCTGGGACGGCGGCATGTCCTTCCATGGCGGCCTGCTCGGTGTGGTGGTGGCCGGCATCTGGTGGTCGCGGCGGAACAACGTCAAGTTCTTCGACACGATCGACTTCGTCGCACCGCTGGTGCCCCTGGGCCTGGGGCTCGGCCGCCTGGGCAACTTCATCAACGGCGAGCTGTGGGGCAAGCCCACCGACCTGCCCATCGGCATGATTTTCCCGCACGCGCCCGATGCGCTGCCGCGCCATCCCAATCCGCTCTACGAGTTCGCACTCGAAGGCGTCGTGATGTTCGCCGTGCTCTGGATCTTTTCGCTCAAGCCGCGCCGGCGCTATGCCGTCTCGGGCCTGTTCGCCCTGATGTATGGCTGCTTCCGCTTCATCATCGAATTCGTTCGCGTGCCCGACGCCCAGTTGGGCTACCTGGCCTTCGGTTGGGTCACGATGGGGCAGGTCCTTTCCCTGCCGCTGATCGCGCTGGGCATCCTGTGGCTGGCGATGTCGCGCCGCGCGCCCTACGCCCCTCTCGCTCCCGTCGCGGCCACCCCCGCGACGGCGACCTGATATCGTCCCGAGTCATGCAGTCCTATCTCGAACTCCTGCGCCATGTGCGCGACCACGGCACCGAGAAATCGGACCGGACCGGCACCGGCACGCGCAGCGTGTTCGGCTGGCAGATGCGTTACGACCTGGCGAAGGGTTTCCCGCTGGTCACGACGAAGAAACTGCACCTGCGCTCCATCGTCCATGAGCTGATCTGGTTCCTGCAGGGCGAYACSAATATCGCTTACCTGAAGGARAACGGTGTCGGCATCTGGGAYGAGTGGGCCGACGAGAAGGGTGASCTCGGCCCTGTCTACGGACGCCAGTGGCGTGCGTGGCCCACGGCCGACGGCAAGGTGGTCGACCAGATCGCCTGGGTGGTGGACGAGATCAAGCGCAACCCGGATTCGCGTCGTCTTATCGTCTCCGCGTGGAACGTGGGCGAGTTGCCGAAGATGGCGCTGATGCCCTGTCACACGATGTTCCAGTTCTACGTGGCCAACGGCAAACTCTCCTGCCAGCTGTACCAGCGCTCGGGCGATATCTTCCTCGGCATCCCGTTCAACATCGCCAGCTACGCGCTGCTCACCCACATGATCGCCCAGGTAACCGGGCTGGACGTGGGCGACTTCGTGCACACACTGGGCGATGCGCACCTGTACTCGAACCACATGGAGCAGGCGGACAAGCAGCTGCTTCGCGAGCCGCGCCCGCTTCCCCGGCTTTCGCTTAACCCGGAGGTGAAGTCGATCTTCGACTTCCGCTTCGAGGATGTGGCCATCGTGGATTACGATCCGTATCCGGCGATCAAGGCACCTGTCGCTGTCTGAGCTTGCTGTCGACGCAGGCTCATATCGTCCGCGTCGCCTCCACCGGGGGCACGCGTGACGCACGCCGTGCAGGCGAGAGAACGGCCAGTTGCCCGAGCAACAGCAGGAGCAACATCCCGCAGCCGACGTAAAGCAACGATAGCCGCGATGTCTCGAACGCCTGCATCATCCACGCATTGAGTGCGAAAGCCAGTACGACACCGGCAAGCGCGCCCCCCATGCTGATAAGGCCGTTCTCGGTGAGGAAGTAAACGAGAATGTCGCGACGCGTCGCGCCCAGCGCACGACGGATGCCGATCTGCCGACGACGTTGACCCACCCAGAAACTCGTCAGTCCCACGATGCCGGCAGCCGTGACCACGAGCAGGGTGACGCAGATCCCGGCGAGCATCCAGGCCAGGYCGCGATCGTTGCGGTAGGCCATGTCGCGCACCTGGCTGAAAGCCATGACGCCATGGGGCTGCGGAATGACACGCCGGGTGCTGAGTGCCTTGAGCGCGTCGGGCACGGAATGCAGCAGCGCCGGAAGTCGCCCGGGTTGTGCCCGGATGACAAAGAACGCGCGGTTATCCGTGATGCGCAGTGGAACGAAGATCGCGTCCTGCCAGCGAATGTCCTCACCACTCCGGGTCTCCGGCGTCTGCACATGATCGACGATGCCGATAATGGTGCTCGGGCGAGCATCGCTGTTGCCGATGTAGATCGCCTTGCCCAGGGCATGCCCGTCGGGAAACGCACGCTGCGCGAGGGTGCGCGTCACGATGACCGTCGGGCTGTCGGCGCTGGCGTTAGGTGCCAGTGCACCGATTTCCTCGGAGCGGAAGTTACGTCCCTCGGCAATCTTGACGCCAAGGGTGTTCAGCGCATGGTCGTCGACGAAGTACAGCGAAGCGCCGTCACTGATGAAATGCTTGCTCATCGGATCCAGCCGGATGCCGCTCTGCCAGCTTCCGCCGAGCAGGGGAAAGGCGTTCGTCGCATAGGCATCCGCCACCCCCGGCAAGGCGCGCAGCATCGCCACATCGGCTGCCTGGCGCGCTGGCACTTCCGCGTCGGGTGCGACCCACGTGTTGTTGACGACCATGAGTTCGCTTTCGGCGATGCCGGTGTCGCGTGACAGGCGGTGCAGGCGCTGCTCAATGACGAAGAGGGCATTGCAGACGATAGCGAGCGTCAACGCGACCTGCAGGGCGATGAGAACGGCACCGGCCTTGTGATAGCGGAGTGCGGCGAGGATAGGGCGGAAGGGCGGCATGACGGACTCCGGGTCAGTTGGCTTTGAGTTGCCATGCCGGCTGCACCCTTGAGGCGCGCCAGGTGGGATAGAACGCCGCGACCAGGGTGCTGGCCAGAGCGACGAGGACCGTGAGGCCGAGCAGGGGTAAGCTCATATGAACGAGGTTCGCGATGGCCGGATCGAACACGGCGCCGATGCACAACGTGCCTGCCGCAGCGAGGACGACGCCCAGCAAGCCACCGGCGAGGCCGACGGAGGCAGCTTCGAGCAGGAACTGCGCATAGATGGCGCCGCGCGAGGCACCGAGCGCCCTGCGGATGCCGATTTCCGGCGCACGACGCATGAACTTCGCCAGTAGCAGGCCGATCACGTTGATCAGGCAGATGACGAGGAAGCCGACGGAAACCAGCAGCCCCATCTTTGCTTCCGGAGGTACGACGTGGCGAACGTCCAGCCACTCCATCACGTTGCGCAAGCGCACGTTCGGCGGCCACGAGAAGCGGCCGTCGCGAGTCTGTCCGGCCGAATAGTCGTTGAGGAACTGGCGGTAAGCGGTGGCGCTGGCGGCATCGGGAAGCTCGGCCCAGAAGCTGACGAAGATGCACTCGGAGTGGACGAAGTTATCCCAGCCTGGCTTGAAAGGACGGTTGCAGAGATTACCGCCGGCAGGATGGAGACCGTCGGCGATGGCGCGTGCGAACGGCATGTAGAGCTCACCCATGTCGCCGAAGCCGCCCTTTGCATCGAGATCGAAGAAGCGTGGCCGCGCTTCCCAGTGACCGGCGACGCCGACGATGCGGAACTGCTTTCCGTCGAGGTCGATCTCACGCCCGACGCTATTGGCGCCGCCGAACACGCGATCGTTGAGGCTCTTCCCGATCACGACCACGCGGGCACGTCCGGCGTCATCCGCCGCCGACCAGGGGGCCCCGAAGAGGAAGGGCACGTCGAACATGGGGAACATGTCGGCCTGCACGGCGTAGCCGCGTGCGGGGGACGCCATCGTGTTCGGATCGTCCGGAACGATGGATACGCCGATCGGATACAGCGGTGTCTGTCGCTTCGCCTTGTGTGCATCGACGAGCGCCATCGCATCTCGCCAGGTGAGCCAGGGCAGCGGCTCACCATCGCTATTGTCCGGCCCATAGTTGTCGATCTGCGCGATGAACAACTGCGATGACTTTTCCGGAATCGGGTCGCCCGACGTGACGCGAAACACCGCGTAACTGGTCATCGACGCCGCGACGCCCACCGCGATCACCAGCACCATCAACAGCGTGAGGACCGGATTGCGCCTGAGGCTGCGAAGCCCGAGTTGCACGTAGTAACCGAACATCGTTGGCGATCCCTGTGGTGTCGTTCCCAGGGGAGGTTAGCAAGGCGTGTGCCATGCGCCGCGCGGCGCCGCGCGGTCACCTTCGTCGCCACGGGCCTGTCCGCGGACAAACGTCCGGCGGACAGGCGGACGTGACCCCTTCAGGGGATCAGTCGCTCCGCGCGCAAACGCTCGAAGGCGTCGAAGAAGGCATCGTCGGTGGGTTGGTAATCGAGGAAGCCGAGGCGGCGGCTCTTCGACATGTCGGTAACGACTTCGATCGGCCGACCCAGGTCGGCGTCGCTGTGCCAGGCGGATACGAGGCGGTGCATATCGGGCTCGAGCAGGCCATGGCGTGTCGCCAACTCCCTCCACACGACGGCATCGTCGGCCATCTGCCGTTCGAGAGGGATAACCTCGCCATCGAAAGGCGCGGCTTCAAGGCCGAACCACGAGGCAAGGCGCGACCACATCCAGCTCCAGCGGAAGACATCGCCGTTGACCACGTTGAAGGCTTCGTTGGCGGCGGCCGGCGTGGTCGAGGCCCATACCAGGTGGCGGGCGAGCTGACGCGCGTCGGTCATGTCGGTGAGACTCTGCCATTGCGCCGCCGAACCGGGAAAGCGGAACGGCCGGCCGGTCGCCTTGCAGATCGAGGCATAGACGGCGAGCGTGGTCGCCATGTTCATGGCGTTCCCGACCGCCACGCCGATCACCGTGTGCGGACGATGCACGCTCCAGGTGAAGCCATCGCGGGCGGCGGCGGCGAACACCTCGTCTTCCTGCGCGTAGTAAAAG
>NZ_JBFUJE010000204.1:0-6893 GCF_056401535.1 Luteibacter sp. P4_E6
CAACAGCGTCACGATCCGGCTGGCAAAGGGCAGCACGTGTACGCTCGACGACGAGCCTCCGACGCACGTGGACACGGTCCGCTTCACCCTTCGCGACAATCATTGCGACCTGGGCGTGTCGGTATATGCCTCACCGGAGGCGGCGAAACGTAAAGAGCCTTCCGCCGAAGGTCTCTACGGCAAACCGAAGTGTCCGACCGGCCCCTCGTCTCAGGCGGCGGCCAACCTCTCCACGACCACGCGGTAAGCCTCGGCCGCCGACTGTTCGGCGGCGTGGGCAAAGTCGCGCACGCGCCACTGACCGCCGACCATCACATCACGCACGAGCGGCGTGTTACCGGCGAACAGGAAGCTGTCGATCACGTCAGCTTCGTCCCGTGCCGCGAGCAACGGTGAACGATCGTCCAGCACGAGAAGATCGGCACGCGCACCGTCGGCCAGCCGTGCGATATCCGTCGCCGCGGCCAATGCGCCACCTTGCAGGGCACGTTGCCAGAGCGCCGTGCCGACGCTCTCTTCCGGCCGTCGCGCGGTGACGTTGCGATGACGCGTGATCAGGCGCTGGCCGTACTCCAGCCAGCGCAGCTCTTCCACGGGCGAGACGGAAATGTGTGAGTCCGAGCCGATACCCAGCGTGCCGCCCGCGTCGATGAAGGCGGCCAGCGGGAACAGCCCGTCGCCGAGATTCGCCTCCGTGGTCGGGCACAAGCCCGCCACCGCACCGCTTTTCGCGAGGCGATCGGTTTCGTGCGGGGTGAGATGCGTGGCATGGATGAGGGTCCAGCGCGCGTCGACGTCAGCGTGGTCGAGCAACCATTCAACGGGGCGCGCGCCGCGCACGGCAAGGCAGTCCTGCACTTCTCCGATCTGTTCGGCGATGTGAATATGGATGGGCAGCTCGCGACACACGCCGCTGGACAGCAAGGCGCGCATGGCATCTTCCGGCACGGCGCGGAGCGAGTGCAGTGCGATGCCCAGGCGCAGCATGTCGTTCTGCAGGGGCGCAAGGCGCTCCAGGAGTGTCACGTACTGACCCACGTCGTGACGGAAGCGCTGCTGCCGCTCGTTCAGCGGGCGACCGTCGAAGCCACCGGTCATATAGAGAACCGGCAACAGGGTGAGGCCGATGCCGGCCTCTTTCGCTGCCTCGATGAGTGCAAGCGACATCGCCGCGGGTTCGGCGTAATGAACGCCCCGTGGCCCGTGATGCAGATAATGAAATTCACAGACCTGCGTGTAGCCCGCCTTCACCATCTCGATGTAGAGCTGGGTAGCGATTGCCTTGAGGTCATCCGGGTCGATCGCCTCGGCGAAGGCATACATCGTCTCGCGCCAGGTCCAGAAGCTGTCCTCCCCGGGGCCGCGCCGCTCAGCCAGTCCGGCCATCGCGCGCTGGAAGGCATGCGAATGCAGATTCGGCATGCCTGGCAATACGAAACGGCCGATCCGCTCGCCCGTCGCACCGGACGCCGCGGCGAACCGGGCACCGGACACCGACAGGCCTGCGCCACCCGCGTGCCAGGTACCGTCCTGCCAGAGGAAATCCGCGGTCAAGGGGGTCTGTGACATGGGGGTGTCCTGTGGGATCCAGCGGGCATGTTAACCGACGGGCATAATGCAGGAATGACCGAGATCATCGCCGCTCAATCGCCGAAGCTGCTGCTTCGTCTGGCGCGTCCGACCGACGTGCCTGAACTCGTCGCCCTCACCGCCCGCGTCTACACGCCCGAATGGGGCCATTCGCCGGAAATGTTGCAGGGCCAGCAGACCCACTTCCCCGAAGGCCAGTTCGTGGTCGAGTACGAGGGGAAGATCGTCGGCTTCTGCGCCACGTTCCGCATCAACGAGGCCGTGGCGCTCGCGCCGCACACCTGGATGCAGATCACCGGCGGCGGCTTTGCCTCGCGCCATGACCCGAAGGGCGACTGGCTCTACGGCATGGAAGTGGTGGTCCACCCGGATTACCGCGGCATGCGCATCGGGCAGCGCCTGTACATGGCGCGCAAGCGACTGTGCACCGACCTGAAACTCCGCGGTATCGTCTTCGGCGGCCGCATGCCGGGACTGGCCCGCGCGATCGCCCGCTACGGCAGCGCCGAAGGCTATGTGCAGGCCGTGGTCGACGGCAGCCGTCGCGATGCCACGCTCAGCTTCCAATTGCGCAACGGTTTCGAAGTGATTGGCCTGTTGCGCGAATACGTGCCGTCGGACCATGAATCGCTCGGTTACGCGGCGCACCTGATCTGGCGCAACCCGCAGCTCCACGATCACCCGGATACGCCCAAGGTCTCACAGAGCCATCGTCTCCCGGATTCCGTGCGCGTGGCTTCGGTCCAGTACCAGCAACGGCGGATCAGCTCCTTTGCCGAATTCGCCACGCAGGTCGAATACTTCGTCGATATCGCCGCCGATTACGACGCCGACTTCGTCGCCTTTCCCGAGCTGATCACGCTGCAGTTGCTCTCGATCGAGAACGCCGAGCTGTCGCCCGTGGATTCCATTCGTCGACTCTCCGAGTACACCGACGAGGTCAAGGCGATGTTCCATCGGCTGGCCGTGCACTACAACATCAACATCATCGGTGGTTCACACCCGACACGGCAGCCGAACGGCGATATCCACAACGTCTGCTACGTGTGCCTGCGCGACGGTTCCATCCACGAGCGCGAGAAGCTGCACCCTACCCCCAGCGAGCGCAACGTCTGGAATATCACCGGCGGGGATACCGCGGCGACGATCCAGACCGACTGCGGACCGATCGGCGTGATGATCTGCTACGACTCGGAATTTCCCGAGGTGGCCCGCCACCTCACGGACCAGGGCGCACTGATCCTGTTCGTACCGTTCTGCACCGACGTGCGCGAGGGCTACCTGCGCGTACGTTATTGCTCGCAGGCGCGCGCCATCGAAAACCAATGCTACGTGGTGCTTTCCGGCAATGTCGGCAACCTGCCCGGCGTCAACAATTTCGACATCCAGTACGCGCAGAGCTGCATCCTCACACCAAGCGACCTGCCCTTCGCCCGCGACGGTATCGCCGCGGACTCCACACCCAATATCGAGACCGTCTTGTTTGCCGACTTACGCCTGGAAAATCTCGCCCGTGCCCGCAACTCCGGCGCGGTGACCAACCTGAAAGACCGCCGCTTCGACCTCTACCAGGTGCGCTGGTCGCGCATGCCGGAGGGCAAGTGAATCTCGATCGTCTTCGCGAGTTCGGCCGCCATGAGTGGCTTTCACCCCGACAATGGCGTCGCCGCATCCTGTTCTGGAGCGGTGCCATCGTGGTCGGACTCGCCGCCGTGCTCTTCGCCAAGGCAGCGGATTTCGCCTTCGCGATATTTCACAGCGTCGCTTCGCACGGCTGGTGGGTGCCGCTGCTCATCACGCCGACCGTTTTCGCCCTGCTTTGCTGGTTGACCCAGGGCGCGCTGAAGGCAACCCGTGGCTCCGGCATCCCGCAGGCGATCGCCGCATTGAAGGTGGAGGACGAAGACTTTCGCTCGCGCCTGCTCTCGCTCAAAGTGGCCGTCGGCAAGATGGGACTCACCCTTCTGGCCCTTCTCGCCGGTGCGTCCGTCGGCCGCGAAGGCCCAACCGTGCACGTCGGCGCGGGGCTCCTTTATTCCATGGGGCGACGCTTCGGATTCGACGATCCTACCGCTGCGGGCCGCTTCATTCTCGCTGGCYCGGCCGCAGGCCTTGCCGCGGCATTCAACACACCGCTCGCCGGCGTGGTCTTCGCGATCGAAGAAATGTCCGGCACGTTCGAACACCGCATCAGTGGCACGCTGCTCACCGCCATCGTCGTGGCCGGTGTCGTCTCGCTGGGCATCGTCGGCAACTACGCCTACTTCGGCGATATCACGGCCGCCTTGCCCTTAGGCAGGGCATGGATCGCCGTCCTTCTCACCGGCATCGTCGGTGGCCTTGCCGGCGGCCTGTTCGCGCGCCTGATCATTCCCTCGGCTACCGGCTTTCGCGGGGCGATGGGGCGACTGCGCGCCCGCCAGCCCGTGGTTTTCGCCGCGGCCTGCGGCCTCGCACTCGTTCTGCTCAGCCTGCTGAGTGCCAACGGCCTTTACGGCACCGGCTATGGCCAGGCGCGTGACATCCTCCAGGGCCACAGCGACACCGGCCCCCTGTTCGGCGTGCTCAAGTTCCTCGGCAACATCGCTTCGTCGTGGGCCGGCATTCCGGGCGGCATCTTCTCCCCGGCACTCGCCGTGGGAGCCGGACTCGGGGGCAACATCGCCCAGCTCCTGCCCAGCGCGGACAACTCGGCCGTCGTGCTGCTTGGCATGGCGGCGTATCTCGCAGGCGTCACCCAGGCGCCGCTGACGGCCGTCGTGATTTCGCTGGAACTCACAGCCAATCACCAGATGGCGTTGCCGATCATGGCGGCCTGCCTGCTGGCGCGAGCGGTCTCTGGCCTGGTCTGCCGTGTTCCCGTCTACAAGGCACTGGCTGACGTTCTGATCGAAAAGTACGAGGAGGAGCGCGAGCGCCGTGATCCACCTGCTGCGGAAGCGCAAGGAGTAACACCCACATGACGGCCGATAATCGCTGGGACGGCCTGCTACTGGACGTCGGCCTCGCCACGCTCGTCGACAATGGCGTGCCCTATGGGGCGATCGCGGACGGTGCGATCGGCTGGCGCGACGGCGTCATCACGTTCGCAGGGCCGCGCAGCGCATTGCACGGCGAGCCCCATGCGCTGGCGCACCGGGTCGAATCCTTGCCCGGCACCTGGGTGACACCCGGCCTCATCGACTGCCACACGCATCTGGTCTTCGGCGGCGACCGTGCGCAGGAATTCGAGCAACGCCTCGAGGGCGCGACGTACGAGGAGATCGCGCGTGCCGGCGGCGGCATCGTCTCCAGCGTACGCGCGACGCGTGCGGCCAGCGAAGACGAACTGCTGCAACAGTCCCTGCCGCGTGCGAAAGCCTTGCTGGCCGACGGCGTGACCACGCTGGAAATCAAGTCCGGCTATGGCCTGGAGCCCGACGCCGAGCGGCGTATGCTTCGTGTGGCGCGGCGTATCGGTGTCGAGCTGGGCATCGACGTGCGCACCAGCTTCCTCGGCATGCATGCCCTGCCGCCCGAATACGCGGGACGCCGCGACGACTACGTCGCCCTGGTCTGCGACACCATGCTGCCTTCGCTGGCCGAAGAATCGCTGGTCGATGCGGTCGATGCGTTCTGCGAAGGCATCGGCTTCACCCATGCCGAGACCGAGCGACTCTTCCGCAAGGCCAGCGAACTGGGCCTGCCGGTCAAGCTCCACGCGGAACAGCTATCCGACCTGGGCGGTGCGGCGCTGGTTGCGCGCTACGGCGGCCTCTCCGCAGATCATCTCGAATGGACGAGCGAAGACGGCGTGCGCGCCATGGCGCAGGGCGGGACCGTGGCCGTGCTGCTACCCGGCGCCTACTACGCCCTGCGCGACACCCGCCCGCCGCCCATCGAAGCATTCCGTCGGCACGGCGTCGCCATGGCCGTGGCCACCGATCTCAATCCCGGCACATCCCCCCTCCTGTCGCTTCGCCTTGCGATGGGCATGGCCTGCACCCTGTTCCGCCTGACGCCCGAAGAAGCGCTTCGTGGTGCGACGATCCACGCCGCGCACGCGCTCGGCCTCGACGACCGCGGCGTCCTTGCGCCGGGTCGGCGTGCTGATCTCGCCATCTGGAACATTCGCCATTTACCGGAGCTTTGCTACTGGATTGGCGGTGATCTGTTACACGAAGTGCGAGTGGCCGGCGAGCGTCCCAATACGACGTAATCCGCGCGATTTTTCCGAATTGTTCCATCGATAGGCGGGAACTTCTCGCCTAAGATCGTTGATGTCGATCTCGCGTGGCACACGCCGCGCGTTGTAAGGAACACCGTTGAACGCACCACCGCCAGCACACCGCGGGAATCGCGCCACGTCCCGCCGCGTCGCAAGCCTGATGTTCGCCCTGTCGCTGCTCGGCGCGTGCGCCGATCCCCGGGAGACCGCCGTCGAACGCGCCACGCGTGCCCGGCAGATGCGAGACGTGTCGCGCATGCTCGACGCGATGGAAGCCCCGCCTTCGTCCGCCAGCACGGCGCCTGGACTTGCCGGCCATCCCGCCGTGGCCACACTCCTGTTGGCACCCGCAACGGCAAACGCTCCCACCCCGGAGCCTGCTGGCGACCGGCTCGTCTGGGTGCTGGCCGTCGTGGCCATAATAATTGGCGGCGTCCTCGCCCATTTGACATGGCAGCGTCGGCGCCGCGCGCGGCGCGCGCCATCCCCACCCCCGTCGATAGCGGGTGCATTCGCCGACGTCACCCCCTTGGCGCCCTCCGAGGCCACCGAGATGAAATCGCCTGAATGGGTCTACGAAGACTCACCGTACGCCACCCCGCTGCTCTACATGGTCCCCGAGCCGGTCGACCTGCTTCTGTCACCGACACACGCGCCCGAGGCAGCGGCCTCCCCACCCGCCTCGTTCGTTCGGGTGGCTTCGCTACTGAATGCACTCCACGCCATCGATGCGAGCCCCGCCCTTCACCTCATCGGCGACGAGCGGTTTCCGGAAATTCGCCGTGTCGGCGAAGGCACGACCAGCGTCGAAGCCTGGCAAGCCATCCTCGAGGACGCAGGCAAAGAAGGTGATGACGACGCCCGGTTGGCACGCTGGCTTTTGCCGGCCATTCTCGTGCTGCGCTCTCGCGACCATCACCGGCGTGGCGCCGAGGCGCTACTCGAGGAGGCCGCCCAGCGTACTCGCGACGGGATGAATCGCGCGACCGACACGGATCGTCCGCACTGGGTAGCCCGCGCCATTCGTGTGGAGCTGGCTCGCATCGAGCGCCTTTCGGGAGCGACACGATTGTTTGCCCTGCGCGCGCTCCAGGCC
>NZ_JBFUJE010000205.1:0-6853 GCF_056401535.1 Luteibacter sp. P4_E6
GGACCAGCACGGCACGGGCCCGCGGCGGCAACGCCGCGATGGCCTTTTCCAGCTCGTCGCGCTCCACGGCGCGGACGGGATTATCGAGGTCGGCGATGTCCGGTAGATGTTCATCGTCGACGATGCTGACGGGGTCGGCGTTGCGGGCACGTATGGACATGAGTGCCACATTGACCGCCAACCGGTACACCCAGGTGCCGAACGCGCTTTCGAAGCGGAAGCCGTCGAGCTTCTGCCAGGCGCGGATGAAGGCTTCCTGGGTCAGGTCTTCCGCGCGGGCATGGTCGAAGGCGGCCAGGCGGAGGATGGCGCCATAGACCCGGTCCGAATGCTTGCGGTAGAGCGTCTCGAACGCCTTCCGGTCGCCGCCGACGGCAGCGCGCACCACATCGTCATCGGACGTGGCGACAGGCAGCTCAGGCTGCATGAAGGAAGTGGCGGCGAGGCATAGGGCATTCATCTTGCCAGCTTGGATGCCGGCAAGGGGAGAAGCGTTTAAGGGATAAAGGAAATGTGGGAGCCGCTTCAGCGGCGAAAAGCCAACAAAGCGGCGAAGTGGTAGCCCCAATCGCCGATGAATCGGCTCCCACACAGAGCCAGCCCCACAGCAGCAGGGCTGGCCTGATATCAGGCGACGTTGGCTGCCCGACGCTCCACGGCGGCTTCCAGGGCCTTGCTCACACGCAGGCGCTCGGCCTTGAGGCGCTCGGGCATGCGCGCGCCGAAACCCTCGAGGTAGAGACCGATGGCGTTGAGTTCTTCGGTCCAGCCTTCGACATCGACGTGGAGCAGCTCGTCGAGGGCGCCAGGCTTCAATGACAGACCCTCGGCGTTGAGCTCACCCTTGGCTGGCACCACGCCGATCGGGGTTTCCATGCCTTCCGCCTTGCCGGCGACGCGCTGGATCATCCAGTCGAGCACCCGGAGGTTCTCGCCGTAACCGGGCCACATGAAGCGACCGTCGGCATCCTTGCGGAACCAGTTCACGTGGAAGATCCGCGGCAGCTTCGCGCCGGGCTTGTCGAACGACAGCCAGTGGGCGAAGTAGTCGGCGAAGTTGTAGCCGCAGAAGGGCTTCATCGCCATCGAATCGCGGCGAAGCACGCCGACCGCGCCCGTGGCGGCGGCGGTGGTTTCCGAGCCCATGGCTGCACCGACAAGAACACCGTGCGCCCAGTCCTTCGCCTCGAACACCAGCGGCACCAGCGAGGGGCGGCGGCCGCCAAATACGATCGCCGAAATGGGCACGCCGGCGGCATGTTCGGATTCGGGTGCCCAGCTTGGGCACTGCTTCGCGCTGACCGTGAAGCGGGAATTCGGATGGGCGGCGGGACCGTTGGCCGCGTCGTACGGACGCCCCTGCCAGTCGGTGACCGGTTCGCCTTCGCCGAGGCCTTCCCACCACGGACGCGCGTCCGTGGTCACGGCCACGTTGGTGAAGATCGCATCGTGGCCAAGGGTGGCCAGGGCGGTCGGGTTGGTATTCGCGCCGGTGCCCGGGGCGACACCGAAATAGCCGGCTTCGGGGTTGATTGCCCAGAGGCGGCCGTCTTCACCGGGTGTCATCCAGCAGATGTCGTCGCCAACGGTCCAGACCTTCCAGCCCGCCTTGAGGTAGCCCTCGGTGGGAATGAGCATGGCCAGGTTGGTCTTGCCGCAGGCCGAGGGGAACGCCGCCGCGATGTAGTGCTTCTCGCCCTGCGGGTTCTCGATGCCGACGATGAGCATGTGCTCGGCGAGCCAGCCTTCACGGCGCGCCTGGTGGCTGGCGATGCGCAGCGCGTGGCACTTCTTGCCGAGCAGGGCGTTGCCGCCGTAGCCGGAGCCGATCGACTTGATCGACAGCTCCTGGGGGAAATGCATGATGAAGCGACGCTCGGGATCGAGATCGCCCGTGGAGTGCAGGCCCTTCACGAACTGGCCTTCGCGCTCGATGCGGGCGAGGGCAGGGGCGCCCATGCGCGTCATGATGCGCATGTTGGCGACCACGTAGGGGCTGTCGGTGATCTCGACACCGCAACGCGACAGCGGCGAGTCGATGGGACCCATGCAGTACGGAATGACGTACATGGTGCGTCCGCGCATGGCCCCGGCGAACAGCGCGTCGATCTTGGCGTGTGCGTCGGCCGGTGCCATCCAATGGTTGTTCGGGCCCGCCTCGTCTTCCTCGGGGGTGCAAACGAAGGTCAGGTGCTCGACGCGAGCGACGTCCGACGGATTCGAGCGATGCAGGTAACTGCGCGGGTTGGTCTCCTCGTTGAGCGGGAGGAGATCGCCACTGGCGAGCATCGTCTGGACGAGCTCGGCGTATTCCGCGTCCGAGCCGTCACACCAGCGAACGGAGGTCGGCTCCGTCAGTCGGGCGACATCGTCAACCCATCGATTCAATGCTTCCAGGGAACTGCCGTACGAACGCATCCGTTGTGGTCTCCAGTTAAACGCTGTAGAGACAGTAGTTTGCGTTCGATGGTATTGGCAAGGCACGGCGCAGCAAAAGTCGCCGCGCCGTTCAGCTGACGCGTCCGATCACGCGGTCGGCTTGGCCGGCGTCAGGGTAAAGATCACGTGCTCGACATAGGCGTCGAACTCGTCGTGGCTCAGTCGCGGCAGGCCAAGGGTGAAGTTCAGCTGCAGGAAGCCCACGTAGGCGGCATAGGTAAGCCGTGCACGATGCAGGGCGACAACGGGCTCGAGGCCCGCTTCCTGATACATCGTGGTGAGGAACTCGATGCGCCGCTGCGACACGCGCGCCATGACCGGCACGACCTGCGGATGGTCGAGCGCTTTGAGCAGGGCGGCGTAAACGCGATGCGCCTGCAGTTCGTGGGCGACACGGCGGAACAGTTCCGGCAGGCGCTTGCGGGGATCGGCGATGCGCTCGATTTCACCGAGGACTTCGCGTTCGCCGTATTCTTCCCACCGTTCGAGCGAGGCCTGGAGCAGGGCTTCGCGCGTACGGAAGTGCCAGTAGAAGCTGCCTTTGGTGACGCCCAGACGGCGCGCAAGCGCCTCCACGGCAAGGGCGCCGACGCCTTGTTCGGCGATAAGGGCTAGGGCGCCGTCTTCCCAGTCTTCTGCGGAGAGGCGGACTCGTTCATTCTTGGCACCGTCGGTCATCGACGCATGGTAGCCGAGACGCCGCCGTTTGCAATCCGGCAGCCTCCTGGCTTGTTGCATAAGACCTTGACTTGGTTGCCATTGCGTGACCGTACGCGGGCGTATTGACGCACCTCTCGCAGACCTACATACTCGGCCGTATGGTTGCCCATTCCACGTCCGTATCCTCTGCCTCTGCGAGCCTGGTCTCGATGGACGGCATTGCGCTGGCTACGCAGCGCTGGCCGGGCGTGCGTTCGCCGGCGCTGATCTTCGCGCACGGCTTCGGGCAGACGCGCCACGCCTGGAACGGCGCGGCGCGAACGCTGGCGGCGCAAGGCTTCGATGCCACCACCTTCGATGCGCGGGGTCATGGCGAAAGCGAGCGCGTGCCGCGCGGCGACTACCACATGGAGCAGTTCGTCCACGATCTGCTCGCGGTATCGGCCGAGTCCGGCTCACCGGATGGCCGGCCACCGGTGCTGGTCGGCGCCTCGATGGGCGGGCTGCTGGGCCTGATGGCCGCCGGTGAAGCGGAGGAGGGCCGCCCGCCGTTCTCGGCGCTGATCCTGGTCGACATCACCCCGCGCTGGGAAACCGCCGGGGTCGAACGTATCCTCGGCTTCATGCGCGCGCACCCGGACGGTTTCGCGAGTTATGAGGAGGCGGCCTCGGCGATCGAGGCGTACCTGCCGCACCGCCGTGAGCGTAAATCCGAAGCACAGCTCAAGCCCTTGTTGCGCCAGGACGAGCACGGCCGCCTTCGCTGGCACTGGGATCCCGCCCTGCTCGATGGCGGCCTCGTCCAGGAAAGCGAGCGTTACCAGCCGCGCCTG
The DNA here is from genome assembly GCF_056401535.1 of Luteibacter sp. P4_E6. NCBI lineage: Bacteria > Pseudomonadati > Pseudomonadota > Gammaproteobacteria > Lysobacterales > Rhodanobacteraceae > Luteibacter > Luteibacter sp. P4_E6. The sequence continues at coordinate 3,933 of NZ_JBFUJE010000205.1, forward strand.
TTCGAGGCCGCCGCGCGCGTCCAGGTGCCGGTGCTGCTCCTTTCCGGCAGCCGCAGCGACGTCGTCTCCAGCCAGACCGTCGAAGAATTCCTACGTCTCGTCCCGCATGCGCGCCACGTTTCCCTCGCCGACGCCACGCACATGGTGGCCGGTGACGCGAACGACGCGTTTACCCGCGAGATTTCCCAGTTCATGCAATCGCTCCCGAGGTAATACCGATGTCTGCAATCCTGGTTGTACTGGCGGCACTGATTGCCTCCGGTGCCTGCGCTTACCACCGCACGTCGCTGCGCACGTGGGCTGTCGCCACGGCGGTCACGACCCTCGTCGTCGGCCTGCTCGCGCGTGCGCCGGTAACCACGGTCGTCGTGCTGATCCTGCTGGCCCTGGTCGCCGCACCGCTGCTAATGGTCGATTTCCGCCGGAAGAAGATCAGCGCACCGCTGCTGTCGATCTTCGCCAAGGTGACGCCGAAGCTGTCGGAAACCGAGCAGACCGCCCTCGAGGCCGGCACCGTCGGTTTCGAAGGCCAGCTGTTCTCGGGCAAGCCGGACTGGTCGGAATTGCTGCGTCAGCCGAAGCCGGAACTCTCGGTGGAAGAGCAGGCCTTCCTCGACGGCCCCGTCGAAGAACTCTGCGGCATGATCGACGACTGGCAGATCACCCACGAGCTGGCCGACCTTCCGCCGAACGTCTGGGAGTTCATCAAGAAGAACAAGTTCTTCGGCATGATCATTCCGAAGACCTACGGCGGCCTCGGCTTCTCGGCGCTGGCTCACTCGGCCGTGCTGCAGAAGCTCTCGAGCATGTCGCAGACGGTCGCCTCCACCGTCGCCGTGCCGAACTCGCTCGGACCCGGCGAGCTGCTCATGCACTACGGCAGCGACGAGCAGAAGAACCACTTCCTGCCGCGCCTGGCCGATGGCCGTGAAGTTCCGTGTTTCGCGCTGACCGGTCCCTACGCCGGTTCGGACGCCACCTCGATTCCCGATTTCGGCATCGTCACCAAGGGCATGTGGAACGGCGAAGAAACCGTCGGTATCCGCCTGACCTTCGATAAGCGCTACATCACGCTGGCGCCGGTCGCGACCATCGTCGGCCTCGCCTTCCGCATGTACGACCCGGACAAGCTGCTGGGTGAGAAGGAAGACCTGGGCATCACGCTGGCGCTGCTGCCGCGCGAAACCCCGGGGATGGAAATCGGTCGTCGCCACTTCCCGCTGAACACGCCGTTCCAGAACGGCCCGGTGCACGCGAAGGACATGTTCGTGCCGCTGTCCGTACTGATCGGTGGCCCGCACATGGCCGGCCAGGGCTGGCGCATGCTGGTCGAGTGCCTGTCGGTGGGTCGCGCGATCTCGCTGCCGTCCAACGCCACAGGCGCTTCGCGCATGGCGGTCTCGGCGACCGGTTCGTATGCGCGCATGCGCAAGCAGTTCGGCCTCGCTATCGGCCGTTTCGAAGGCGTGGAAGAAGCGCTCGCCCGCATCGGCGGCCTGACCTACGCCATGCAGGCACTCTCGCGTGCCACCGCCGCCGCCGTCGATCGCGGTGAGAAGCCGGCCGTGCCGTCGGCCATCGCCAAGTACCACGCTACCGAGTGGTGCCGTCAGATCGCGTCGGACGCGATGGACGTGCACGGTGGCAAGGGGGTCATCCTCGGCCCGAAGAACTACATGGGTCGCGGCTGGCAGTCGGTGCCGATCGCCATCACGGTGGAAGGCGCGAACATCATGACGCGCAGCCTGATGATCTTCGGTCAGGGTGCGATCCGCTGCCATCCTTACGTGCTGAAGGAAATGCAGGCACTGGGTATCGCCGATTACCGCGAGCGCCTGAAGACCTTCGACAAGGCACTCTTCGGCCACATCGGTTTCGGCTTCTCCAACGCCGTGCGCAGCTTCGTCCTGGGACTGACCGCGGCGAAGATCGGCGACACCGCTGGTGACGCTTACACGCGCCGCTACTACCGCAAGCTCAACCGTTACTCCGCGGCGCTGGCACTGTGTGCCGACGTGGCGATGGGTGTGCTCGGCGGCAAGCTGAAGTTCAAGGAAAAGCTGTCAGCTCGTCTGGGTGATGTGCTCTCGTACCTGTATATCGCCAGCGCGATGCTCAAGCGTTACGAAGACACCGGCCGTCCGGAAGCGGATCGTCCGCTGCTGGCCTGGGCTTTCCACCAGTGCGTGTGGAACATGCAGATGGCGCTGGACGGCGTGATCCGTAACTTCCCGGTGCGCCCGGTGGCCTGGGTACTGCGTGCCCTGGTGTTCCCGTTCGGTCGCCGCGAAGTGCCGCCGTCGGATCGCCTCGGTCGCCGCGTCGCCGCGCTGATCACCGCGCCCAGCGAAGCCCGCGAGCGCCTGACCACGTGGACCTACCTCACCCCGACGGCGAACAACACGGTGGGTCGCATGAATGCGCTCCTGCCCGACGTGATCGCCGCCGAGCCGGTGGAGCGCAAGTTCCTCAAGGCGTTCAAGGGTGGCCAGCTGAAGTCGCACACGTACAACGAGCAACTCGCCGAGGCCGAGAAGCTGGGCGCCATCACCGCAGCCGAGCGCGACCTGCTCCAGCGCGTGCGTGACGGCGTCGCCGAGTTCATCTCGGTCGATGACTTCGACAGCGAAGAGCTGCGTGCGGGCGTGCAGAAGAAAGCGGAAGCGATCAACAAGGTGCGCGCTGCGTAAGTAGCCACGCGTTCTGTAGGAGCCGATTCATCGGCGAAGAGGGCCGCGAGCAATCGCGGCCTTTTTTTGTTCCCCCGCATCCTGTGGGAGCCGCTTCAGCGGCGAAAGGCCGGCCGCTACGCGCCCCACGTAACCAGCGGCTTACGCCGCCTGACGCTGGTGTCCGTGACGGGAGCCGCGAGGGGCAAGGCCCTTGGGGCCGCGGCGCGGCTCTTCGAGACGGGCGGTAGC
>NZ_JBFUJE010000206.1:0-6791 GCF_056401535.1 Luteibacter sp. P4_E6
GTACCGACCCAGACACCGTACTTGCGTTGTTGCAGCGGCACGGGAACGGCCGTCTGCTCCAGCACCGCGCTCAGGCTCAGGCGCAGCGCCGCGATCACCGGCTCGAAGCTTTCGCGCAGGCGGTCATGGCGGTAAGGAGGAAAGGCCTCACTGCGCTTACCGGGCGTGGTGAAGGTCGCCATTTCGCCGGCCAGGCCCAGCAGCAAGCGGTAAAGGTCTTCGGGATGGAGCCATGGCGCCTCAGCCAGATGCGCCACTTGTGGCTGGTAGCGGTTGACCAGTTGCAGCATCAGGAAGTCGGCCAGCTCGGCCGTACTTGTCCGGTCGGTGCCGCCGACGCGACCGGCCAGCGCTTCGCCGCGCTGGTGCAGCAGGCCAAGCAGTTCGGTGAGGAACAAGGTCAGCCTTTCGGAGGCCCGGCAGGCCAGCGCACTGGGCACGAAGCCGTCGTCGAGCACGACGCGCCGGTCGGGGCGGCATTCCACCAGATGAGCGAGCGGAAGTTCGACCAGGCCTTCGCGCGCCTGGGAAGCGGCCGTCATGCGGGTGCTCAGGCCTCCGACTTCGAGCGCCACGATGCCCGGCGTACTGCCCGATGCATCGTTCACTTCCACCTCGCGTACGGCGAAGCGTGCCAGCTGACCCTGGACCTGCGACCCCGGCCAGAGGCTTTCCGCCTGGGACGGCGAGCGCAACGGCAACGTCAGGTAGATGACCTGGTCACGCCAGTTGGTATCGATTTCCAGGGGCGGCGGCAGCGGGTCGCGGTCAGGCATGGAAAACGGCGTGCCGTCGGGAAAAACACCACGCGCGCGGCGGATACCGAGCTTGCCGATCGAAAGCAGGTCGCGTTCGATCTCCAGTTCGTCAAATCCCCATGGATGCGGACGCAAGGTCGCCGCGCGCAGTTCCACGTAGCGTTCGGTGTAGCGATCCTGCTGCTGCATGTGCTGCGGACGAAGGAACAGTCCCTCGCTCCACACCACCTTGTTGAATGCTGTCATGTCGGTTCCGGTCAGCGGCCGTCGCGCTTGGCGCGCGCCAGTTGGTCTTCATAGGCCCGAGCGAACTCGTCACCGAAAAGGCGACGGAATCGTTCTTCGGGATCGGCGGCGAGGCCCTGGAAATGAATACGATAACGCTCCCACGGACCCTTGCCCGTGGCGAAGCCGAAGCGCGAGCGTTGCGGCTGGCCCTCTTCGAAACGCGACGGATCGAATTGCGCGATCAGGTCGTCGAAGGCCGCACGTACGCCCGCCAACAAGGCAACCTGATGCAGGCGGATATCGTCCATTGCGTCGACCACCGCCGCCTCTCCCGAGAGGAAGGCCTCGTTGGGAGCGGCCAGCAAACGTGCCAGTGCCTCAACGCCCGTGGGGGCGAATTTCAGCGGATTGTTTTCCCGACRCTGGATCAACGTCGCCGGCAGGCGGAAACCGTTCTTCAACTCGGCGCGCGCACGCAGCACGTCCATCACACCCTCGAGAACGAGTGTGAACAGGGATTCGATGTTGGCTTGTGCTGCTGGTGCTGGTGCTGGTGCTGGTGCTGGTGCTGGTGCTGGTGCTGGTGCCTGTGATGGTGCCGGAATCGCAGCGTTTTCGGGCAAAGGCAAAGGCACAGGCACGGACTCAGGCTCCCGCGCCGCGGGAACCGCAACATCTATCGCGACAGGCGCCACACTGTCCTGCATCGAAGGCAAGGTGAACAGGCTGCGAGTGCGGTCCCAGTTCTCCGGCAGCACGGACGGCCCACGTCGCGCCATGGCGGCCGGGTCCACGTTCGGCGCATCGAAGCGATCTTCCATCGGCGAGGCATGATTCCAGTGCGCGGACGGTTCGACGTCGGCGATACCGTTTTGAGCCGATGTCAGATCGAAAGGGAACCAGGCCAGTGGGTCCAGCGACACCGCAGCGCTGGCATCGCCGGGAATCAACGACGGCGACGCGCCCTGTGTCTTCGGTGGCTCCTGTTGCGATACACGCAAGGTACGCAACGTATCCTCGCGGCGACGCGGCGCGGTGGCCTCAGCGACCTGCGGTGGCAGCTCCACGCCCACCAGGATCTCGAAGGTATCCAGTTGCAGGCGGTCGCCATCATTGAGCGACACCGGCTCGCCGCCACGCAGCGGCACGCCGTTAAGCAGCATGCCGTTGGTACTGCGGTCCTCGAGGAAGTACAGGCCATTGAGGTGGCGCACGACCGCGTGCTGGCGCGACACGCCCTGGGCCTGCAGCACCCAGTCGCAATGTTCGGCACGGCCGATGCTCAGGTCGTGGCCTTCGACGCGCACCGACGTACGTTCGGACACGTTGCCGGCATGCTCGCCGAGAATCGAAAGTACGAGGCTCGACGCGGTGGATGAGTTCATTTGGAATCCTCCGGTGGAAGCAGTCCCATCGCCGAGGCGACGAGTGCACGGCAGCGCGCATCGAAGTCGGTACAGGTTGACGCCAGGGTGAGCAGTGCGGCCGCGGCCACCACAGCCATGAGTTGGGGAGCGACGGGTGCCACCTCCCTGCCCACGCCGTCGAGCAGGAACCCCTCCGACCACGCGACACTCGCGGCGACCAGCGCGCCGATGCCGACGTAGTGACGCTCGGCGGCGAAGGCGAGCGCGCCGCGACGGCGAGGCTCGCCTCGCTCACGCAACCACGCTTCGGCGACCAGCAAGCCATCCAGGGCATCGTCGTCGAGCGTTTCGCTGCGAACGCATTGGCACAACCAAGGGATGACGTAGCCACGTGGCATCAGGCGAAGGGCCACACGCAACGCGGCACCGGCGTCGCCGTGATCGAGCAGCGCGCGGACGGCCGCACGCTCCGTCATGTCGTCGTGAAGCAGCGCGATGGCGCTCGCTTCCAGACCCATGTCCCGGGCTGCCGAGGTGGTAGTGAGAGGCATGGGAGTCACAGCAGCAGGGGCGGCATGCCTTTCAGCACCGCCGGGCCCAGGGTGGAAGAGAGCATCAAGGCAGCGCCCGAGGTCAYGGCGATGGCCGCTGTGGCGTTAACGGTGACGGTGGCGCCTGCCGTGACGGATACGGCGGCACCGGACGTGAGTGAGGTCGCGCCGCCCGACACCAGGTTGATCGTGGCTGCGCCGTTGAGCGCGAGCCTACTGCCCATGATCTGGATTTCGCCGGTGCTCTTCATCACGATGCGCGCCAGTCCTGTGACTAGTTCGATCTCCTCGCCCGCTTCGATACGCAGGCGGCGACCGACCTTGAGCGTGTCGTCGCGTCCGATGTCATGCGAGCGATCGCGTTTAATGGCTTCGGTTTCGTCGCGATCGATCGTCGAGAAGTGGTCGTTCTCCGCCTCGTGACGCAGGTCGCGCTGCGCGTGGAAGAACAGTTCCTCGGCGCCCTTGCGGTCTTCCAAGCGAATCTCGTTGGCCTCGCCTGCGGCACCCCGCAGGCTGCGACTGATCACGCCACTGCGTGTGCGCTCTTCGGGGAGCGCGTACGGCGGCATGTGTTCCTGGTTGTAGACGCTGCCAAGGATGAGGGGTCGGTCCGGATTGCCTTCGTGGAAACCGACCACGACCTCCTGGCCCACGCGCGGGATAAACTGCGCGCCCCATCGTTTGCCCGCCCAGCCGGAAGCGACACGCACCGGGCAGGACTGGTCCGACTTCGGCCTGGACGGCGGATTCCAGAAGAACGTGACCTGCACGCGTCCGTAGCTGTCCACCTCGATGTCCTCGTCGGTCTGGCCGTGCACCACGGCCGTCTGCACGCCAGAAATGGCGGGACGCGGCGTGACCTGTGCCGAACGAAATGGCTGCCTGCCGCGGATCGCACGGAAGTGGCACGCAAAAGGTGCCTCGTCCTGATCGGGCTCCACGCCACCGCCCTGGTAGTCCACCTCGACCAGGCGCGTCGTCGTCGACACCACGAGGTACTCCTGATTGGCCTCGGCAAGCGGAAAATCCTGTAGGCGGAACAAGCTGCCGGTCGCCAGGCCCACTGCATCGGTAAAGCCCGACGAGGTGGCCTGATCAACGTTCAACGCTTCCACGCGCACCTGGGCGAAACGTTGCCCATCCGCCATCTGCTGGGCATAGCCCACGGATCCATAGGGATAGTCGTAGATGTCCAGGCCCGATATGCCGTGCGCATCCGCACTGTCCGGCAACGGTTCGTTGGCCAGCAACGACGCGCGTGGGCGCTGGTAGTCATAGTCGTCCAGGCTCACCCGGGTCGGATTCACCGTTCGCGCCGTCGTCCAGCCACTGATCGAGGCTTTCATGCGATGGCCGCGCTCGGTCGGCGGCGCATAAGGAATCGTCTCGAAGGTCGGCACCGTGGCATGGGCGCCCAGCGCATCGGCCAACACCATGGTGTGGCTGCCCTTCGCATGGGTAAAGAAGTAATAGATGCCCTCCTGTTCCATCARCCGGCTGATGAAGTCGAAGTAGCTTTCGCGGTACTGCACGCAGTACTCACGCGTTGTGTAGTTCGCCGTCAGGCTCAGCCGGACATCGCCATAACCGAATTCCGAGAGCACCTCGCGCACGATCTGCGGCACGGACTTACCTTTGTAGATGCGGCAGTCGGAAGTCTGCCGCAGCAGCCAGGGCTTGGGCACGACCAGGAAGGTGTACACGGCGTAGCGCACGTTCTCGATCTGCACGAATGCGCCCTGCTCGGCCTCGGCGACGATGCCGTTGTAATAGCGGACATAGCCCTGGGGCGTGGTAACCGTTACCGTCATCGGGGTGCCCAGCAGCACGCGCAGATCCACCGACACATTCTTGCTGACGGCCTCGATGCGGAACGTGGAAAGGCGACCCAGCTCTTCGGTCGCCGTCATGTTGGCGAAGAGCAGGTCGTTTCCGACCGAGGATGCGAGCGTGATGGCGTGTGCCAAGGCAAAGTCTCCGTCAGGTCAGCGGCGATTGGAACGTGGTGCAGCCATCCAGGCCACCGCTCGCCACGTCGGCGCCGACACCGTCCGCATGGCGCAGGCGATTCGCGTTGGTCCCGACCAGATGGTGGACAGCCCAGCCGGTGCCTGCTTCATCGCAGGCCACACCGAAGCTCACGTAGCTATTTTCCTCGCCGCCACCTTTCTGCACGACGCCATGAACGATCTGGAAACTGTGCAGCGTGTACTTCTCGGTACTGACGAAGACGATGCCGTCGATCAGGCCAAACGCATTGACTTGCTGGAGAATCCGGTTCTGCCTGTCGATGGACTGTTTGGCGAAGTGACGCGAAACCGCCTCGTAAGTCTGCGTGAACTCCGCTTGCCGGCGACGCACTTCGGCCCTGAACTTCTCCGCGGAGTCCTTCTCCAGCAAGCTACTGGCGGGCGCGGCATTGCCGAAGAAACCGACATGGTCCTCCCCGAAGACATTGGCCGGGTCGGCACGGATCTCCGCCATGCGCTTTCCCGCACGGTCGCCCCGTTTGCTGTCTGACACATGCTTGAAGAGAAATCCCCTGGAGAAACCCTCGGTCACCTCCGCCGCATCCGCTTCGTGATAGTGATTGCACGCAGGATAAGGCGATCGGGCCATGTTGATGCCCATCGCCAGCGCTGAGTGCAGCGCCCGGCGAAAGCTGGCCTCATGCTTGGTACTTCCGGTAGGGCTGGTGAAGGGACGCGTCGTTGCCGCGATCGACAGCGCGCGGGCGTTCGCCACGTTGGCGGCGGTGACGAGCACCGACCCGTTGCGCAGATCGATCGAACGCTCGAAGCGCGTGATTAAGTCGCGCAGGGTTGAATTGTCGCGGGCCACGATGTCGCCGGCGTTCGCGCTCTCCCAGCGCTTCAGGAGCGCGAAGTTCAGGACCAATCCATTGACGGGATCGACTTCGTTCTGGAGAAAAGGTATGAGGTGCACGTTTCTTACTCCGTCAGTTCAGGCAGGTCGCTGGTCAGCTCGAAGCGGTAGGAGAACCCATCCTGTGCAGCGTCGACGACGACGCGCTCCACCGGGTCGCCCTGGATCGTCCGCATGAGAAGTTCACGACTGATCGCCGGGAGCATCGTGTTGGTCAGGATCGCGTCGATCATGCGGCCGCCGCTCTCGCTCTCGGTACAGCGGCTGACGACGAGCGACATGGCCGCGTCAGTGCATTCGAACGGTACGCGGTAGCGATCTTCCACACGCTGTTTGATGCGTCGCAGTTGCAGCCGCACGATCTCGCCGAGCATCCGTTGGCTCAGCGGGTAGTAAGGCACGGCGACCAGGCGGCCGAGCAACGCCGGTGGAAAGATCTCCAGCAGGGGCGCGCGCAGGGCGGCCGCCATCGCTTCGACCGCCGGTGTATGTGCGGGATCGGCGCAGAGGCGTTCGATCGTCTCGGTGCCCGCATTGGTGGTGAGCAGGATGAGCGTGTTGCGGAAGTCGATGCGCCGCCCTTCCCCATCCTCCATGACGCCTTTGTCGAACACCTGAAAGAAGATCTCGTGGACATCCGGGTGGGCTTTCTCCACCTCGTCCAGCAGCACCACCGAATAGGGACGACGACGTACCGCCTCGGTAAGCACGCCGCCCTCTCCGTAACCGACGTACCCGGGCGGCGCACCCTTGAGCGTGGAGACGGTATGCGCCTCCTGGAACTCGCTCATGTTGATGGTGATGAGGTTGTGCTCGCCGCCGTAGAGCGTCTCGGCCAGCGCCAGCGCCGTTTCGGTCTTGCCCACGCCCGACGTACCGGCGAGCATGAAGACGCCGATGGGTTTGTTGGGATTGTCGAGCCCGGCACGCGAGGTCTGCACGCGTTTGGCGATCATTTCCATGGCATGGTCCTGCCCGATCACTCGCTGGCTCAACAA
>NZ_JBFUJE010000207.1:0-6787 GCF_056401535.1 Luteibacter sp. P4_E6
GCCCTGAGCGTAGTCGCGTCTGTCATAAGACACCGAAGCCGCCTCGTCAACGAGGCGGCTTTTTCTTCGAAGGAGTTGGCTGGTGCTCAAGGCGGATATCGCGTTAGCTGATCTGGCGCTCGAGCCCGCGTGGCATGACGATCACCTGGCGATAGGTTCAAGCCGTGTTGCCCCGTACGCCCATCCGATGCTTGAGACGCTCTTGGTACGGTCGCCAGGCCGTTGGTTCATCGTGGTCAGGGAGCGCACGGCCGATACCGCTAGCAGCACGAAGGGACATGGTGCTGTCGTCGATGCGCAGGATGAAACGGCGTATCGTTCGCTTCATCGGGAATGCATGCTTTGGCCCCTCGACTATGTGCTGATCGAGGTTGCCCAGGCAGGGCACCGCCTGCGCATTTGTGCCGGCATGCTTGGCACGGCGCCTGTCTATTGCAGGGCAACGGATGAGCGGCTCGCCGTATCCTGGGACTCAGCGGATTTTGCCGACCGCCCAGCCGTGCTCGACATGGAGGTGGCGAGCCACCAGCTGGCCCTGCGCACCACCTACGCCGCGCGGCAGTTGTACACCGGCGTGGTGTTGCTCACCGAGCGCGCCTCGCTGCACGTAGAGCCGGGCAGGGCACGGTTTCGCTATCCCGACTCGATAGAGGAAGGTGGTCCCGCGGTGGACGCCGGTGAGGACATGCTGCCGCGGTTTGCCGAAGCGTTGCGGCGTGCCGTGCAGTTGCGGCCATGGCTCGACGGGAGTGTGTCGCTTGAGCTGAGCGGGGGTATGGATTCGGCGACGGTCGCCGTTGCGCTCGCGAGCCTTCACAACGACATCGATAGCAAGGGTATTCTGCTTGACGGCGAGGTTCGCGCCCCGCAGGTGCGGCGCCGGCAGCTCATGGTGGAGCGGCTGCGCCTATCCGATCACGTAGTCGACATCACGGCCTTTCCCCCTAACCTCGCCCTGAGCGCGCCGCGGGAGCCCCATGGCTTTTGTCGCGAGTTCTACCTGGAGGCGTGTTCGGCGCTGTGGGCTTCAGCTCGCGACAAAGGGCGTCATACGCTTTTTACCGGCGTTGGAGGGGACGAATTGTTCCCGGCGTACCTTGACGAGATCTCCGTCGGCGCCGCGAAGGGGCCGATGTGGGCACGCGATGCCCGCAGCTATGCAGAAGATCTGCTCACGCCACGCGCGCTGGCCGCGGCACGCAACCTCCCACTGTTCGATGCACCGGCAAGTCCGGTGCCCGTGACATCGCTGCTGGCAAACGCATGCCGCGCGCCGGATCTGCTGAAGCATGGACAGTGGCCGGTTCACCCACTGAGTGATCCGCGGCTTGCCCGCCTATGCCATCGACTGCCGCGGAGCAGTCGTGAGGGGAGGGAGGTCATGCGACGGTATCTTGAGAGCCATCTCGGTGGAGATGTGTTTCCCAGGGGGTATCTGAAGGAGACATTCGCTGATGTCTTACCGCCTTTGATTGCACAGCATGCCGGGAGGCTGGCTAAGCAATTGAAGGAGTGCGCGCTGGCTGATCTGGGGTTGGTGGATCGGAATGCGGTACTCGGCTTGCTGGAAACAATTACCGATAGCCGGTCGCATCCGGCTACGTCGGCGTTTGCTTCGTTTCTCTGGTTGGAGCGGTGTGCGCGTCAGGCTGGGTCATGAAGCCGCACGTCTGGCTAAAGCGCACGGATGCGGACCGCTCGCCGCTTCAACGCGTCATAGGTCGCATCATCAGGAAAGTCGGTGAGACGGAAGCGCGGCGGATCGAGGTCATCGACCGGTGTCGCTAGTTCAGGGATGTACGCGACGGCATCATCCCACCCGATCTCCAGCACTTCCTTTCGTTGATCGCAAAATAACCAGAGTTCGTCGCAACGGGGAAGAAGGGTCAAAACGTCACGCGTCCATTGCGCCGATCCAGTGATTCGTCCGGTATCCGTTTGCTCAACAGCATGGTACGTGGCGACAAAGACATCCGCGCCTTCCTTCTCGTGGACTTTCTCAAGTAGTGTTTTCTGATCGTCGTAGGTCCCGATGAGGCGTTTGTACCGCGCCACGTTCAAGCGCCTGGCCGTCTCCGTGGGCACTTTTCCCTGGAACGGAATCCACGCGCCGCTGCGAAGAACAAGGAGTTGGCCGCTCAGCGGACGCGTCTCCTCTTCGAGAATACCTGCTGCGAGCGTCGCGATCAGCGCGACACCTTCGTCGTCGAGGCTGCCTGTAACGAACAATTTGTCCCGGCAAGGAATCACGGCCACAGGCTCACCGTGAACGGGCAGCCGATGGATCATGTCCGTAAGCAGCATCCGGGAGGCGTCGTAAACGTCGTTCCATGTGGAGATCCATATGCCGCCGTGACGGTCCATGCCGGCATCGCTGGTCCTGTCGCGTAAGTTGGTCAAGGCGCGCGCGAAGGCAGCCTCGGCGTCCAGGCCCCAGGAGGTGAGAGTCTTAAGGCTAACGGTCGTCGTGGCGTGCTCGGAGTCCAGTACAAGGGCGACGGATAAGTTATCGGCAAAGGGCCGAAGACACGGCCCTCCACCCGTACCTGTACGCCCGGAAAGCCGGGCCGAGAGTAGTCCCCAGGCGAACATGGCCGGATCGCGGATGACTGGCATGAGCCTGGCAAGGGTATCTTCGGCGCATTCGTCAGGATGATCGTCGGTCATGCTCGCCAGATACTTGTCGACGATGTCGTTACGTTGCTTTGGCGGGACTGCCGACGCATCCTTGAAAGCGTTGTGCAGGCTCATGAGCCAAGGCTGGCCGTCGGCCAGCTCGAAGTCGATCTGGAACACCTCGGCGTCATACCTTGCAGATACGGGCTGAGCGAGGATTTCGGCCCGTTGGATGACCAGGGCGGCGAAGTCGTCTTTGGACAGCGTGCGCCGGAACCTATCGAGGATGCGCAATGACGGTCCTTGAGGGCAGTATGTGGCAGGGAATCTAGCCGACAGGGCGGGGGATTGCCAAGGTGTGCACGGGCAGGAGCCATCCATCCCGAGGCGCTCGGCTCTTGGCGTTATGATCTGGAAGTGCGGTGGCTTACATGCCGTGGGGCACTACCGGAGTGCCGTCCGAGAACGTGCTTGTCGCCACCAAAAAGACTGAGATGGGCGGAAGGGCGGCGATGTCAGCATCATGGCCCGGAAGCAGGTACCAGTAGCTGCCGCCGATCACGGGTGAACCTAGCAGGTTCGCACCCCAGGTCGTGGCGTCCTTGGTGGGGACGTAGAACATGACGTGCGCCATGTTGTGCTCACCCTGTGCGGACAGGTACGCGTTCTTCGACATCATGTAGCACATGGCGCCGGCCGCGAGCGGCGGAATCTCGCCAGTGCGCAGGGCGGCCTTGATGCGATCCATGATCTGTCCATCGGATTTGCCCGCAAGCGTAAGGGCGGTACGCAGCTTCAGAAGGGCCGTCATCGTCGGCACGGCCGGCGGAATATCGCAGGCGGCGGCACGAATCCTGGTGTCCCAGCGCTCGGGCCAATCGGGGGCGCCACCAAAGCCGCGGCCGACGTAGCAGACAAACCCATTGCTTCCCTTGACCGCCGTTTCGTAGCCCGCACGCGTCAGCACCAGGACGGTCGCATCCTTGGCAATCGCCGCCGGGGCGGCGCTCCTGGCCAGGCTGATTTCCGTTGCCCGGTCCAACAGGTAGGCGTCGATCGGTGCCATTCCCGGACTGTCTTTCGCGTGTAGCGCCGCGCTGGCGAGGCCGAACAGGAGCGACGCCGCACAGGCTGCTACGTGGCTGAAACGGCGGGTCGGAAGCCTGCCGTGCATACGGTTGAGAGGACGGATCATCATCTTGGGTTCTCCTGGATGGCGGAGGTCGCCATATTCAGACGTCGATTGAGTGAAGCGGAAATCGACAGCCTCAAGAAAAAGGCCGATTGACGTGGGCCAAGTGGAGCGGGCTATGATCCACCGGAGCCAGGGGGGAATGACAATGCAGTCTCTAACTGCAAGTCCTATATCAGGATATCGACTTCAAGGTTGGCTGGCGATCACCAGCGGCGTCTTCGGCATCGCGGCGTTTGCATGCCTCATCGTGTTCCTGGTGATGAGACCTTCGGATCCGCAGACCTCTCACCTTCTGCTCCGGAGCCATGATGCCGGGGTCATTGTTCAATCTCTCTGCCTGATGCCGTTCGCCCTTGCGCTGGGCGCTATCGCTCGCCAGCATTCGCCCGGATCGAGTCGGGTGATGGGTATCGCGGCGGGAGCCTTTCTCACCCTGGTCGTTATCCTGATGGTGTTGAGCYTCGTCAACATCGTCGCGGACGTGCTCTATATGATCCCCCAGGGCGCGGTTGGCGGGTGGCTCATCGCCGTCTGCCGGCAGCATGCCAACGGTCTACCGAAGGGTCTGCGGAGACTAGGCATCGTGGCAGGGGTCGGTCTCATTTTGATCAGCGTTTTCCCCATCGGTTACGCGCTGTTCGTCGATCCAGCGATCTTGCACGGTCCGATCTCCGATGACGATCCGACTCCGCCCGGGACGGAGAGGGCGAATGGGATCGTTCACCTGGTGCTCGCCATTGGCACGTTGATCGGTTGCTCCATGTATCCGCTCTGGAGCGCTTTGGCCGGTCGTTGGCTTCTTTTACGGGGGGATCGGTGAGGGCCCGCATGGAAGACGGACGTTTCCATGCAACGATGAGCTGGCGGTTTACGGCCCGGGGTATATATCATCGGAACGCCAGATTTTCTGTCAGGACCCGATTARTGAAGAACGTTCTCTTCGACATGGACGGCGTCCTGGTCGATTACGAGCCTTCGGTTCGCGTTGCCTGCCTTTCGTCAGCACTGGGCAGGACGACGCTCGACGTACACGCAGCGATCTACGTTTCGGGCATCGAAGCGGCGGCTGACACTGGTCGTTTAGACGCACGCGGGTATCTCGACGCGTTGTCTGCGCATCTGGGCGCGTCAGTCTCCGCAGAAGCCTGGGTGGAGGCACGCAAACGCGCGACAACGCCACGTTCGTGGGCGATCGAGCTCGCACTGTCGGTAGCCGAGACCGCCGGCGTCGCCATCCTTACCAACAATGGCCGGCTGCTCGCAGATCACTGGCAGGCGATCGTGCCCGAGTTCTTTCCGGTCTTCACCGGTCGGGCGTTTGTCGCTGCGGACTTCGGAACGGCGAAACCGGATCCTGCAGTGTACCGCGCGGCTGTGGCACAGCTTGGATGGAAGTCCGAGGAAACGCTGTTTATTGACGACGTGGCTGCCAACGTCGAGGGCGCGGTGCAGGCTGGACTCGTCGGGCACGTATACCGGGATAGAGAAGCCATGCAGGAGGCTATTGTGGCGTTCTTGCGCAGCGCTTAGGCGTTAGAGGGCAGGTGAAGCGGTCGCCACCCGCTACGAATGGGAAGGTAAGAAATAACCAAAACTCCTCCCTCCTACAAGATGGATACTTTCGTTATGTCGATCACGTTTGTGCAGCGTCAGACACCTGGCTTCTCCGGGAAACTGGCGGTCCTGGCGTTCGTTGTTTTTTCGATTCCGCTCGTTTCGGCTACTGAGTCAGCTACCGATAATTCTTCTTGGGAAAACAACCTTCGCCCCGCGATCGTGGAAGCCGGCCAGCCCGTTCCACATTGGTCGCTTCGCGACCGGATGGCGTACTACCACATCCCCGGCGTTGCCATCGCGGTGCTGCGCCACGGCAAGGTTTGGCAGGTGAAGGGGTACGGGCTCCGGGAAGCGGGTACGAATGACAAAGTCGATGGCGATACGCTGTTTTCGGCTGGCTCGATCAGCAAGGTAGCGACAGCGGTGATGATCCTGCGCATGGTGCAGGCAGGGCAGCTGGACCTCGACCGCAACATCGATACCTACCTGACGAGCTGGCATGTTCCGGCCTCCAAGGACACGCCCCATCCCGACGTAACCCTGCGCATGCTGATGTCGCATACCTCCGGGTTCAACGTGGGTGGCTTCCCTGATTTCCTGCCTCAGGAGCAAGTGCCGACCCTGCTGCAAACGCTGGACGGTCTGCCGCCTGCGAAACACCATGCCGTTCGACTTATCTACCCGCCGGGCTCGCGCTACGCCTATTCGGGAGGGGGCATCGAGGTGGAGCAGCAGCTACTCGAAGACGTGACCCACACCGATTTCGCCACGGCGGCCCGCACCTGGCTGCTCGATCCGCTGCATATGCAGCGCAGCACGTTTGAGAGTCCCTTGTCGGCCTCGCGCGGCAATATCGCGAAGGCCCACGATGAGCAAGGCAAGCTCATCGCGTTGCCGCGTGGCTGGCAGTCGTTTCCCGAGCAGGCCGCTTCGGGACTCTGGACGAGCGCGAACGAGCTCGGTGCCATGGTTGCCACGCTGATCGAGAGCTATCGGGGGCATAACGGGTTCCTGTCGCGCGCCCTTGCCACACAAATGATGAGCCCCGTGTCGCCCAGCCCTCAAGGGCTTGGACCGGAGCTGCTGGGATCGGGTAACGGGCGGGTCTTCTTCCACAGCGGGTCCAACGACAACTACCGCGCCTGGATGGAAGGTTACCTGGAGACAGGCGACGGCTTCGTGATACTCACCAACAGCCCCAACGGTRCTCGTCTGCGCCTGGAAATCCGGCATGCCTTGTCCGACATGATCGGTCAGGGCGTGGATCCGGTATTGCATGCTGTTGAACTCGATCCTGCGGACGTCTCCTATGCGGACTACCAGGGCACGTATCGCCTGGATAACAGCGTGCCCATGGACATTCGCGGTCGACTCGCCGATGACTTTGATGCCGACTCGTTTCAGATCACGATGTCCCAC
>NZ_JBFUJE010000208.1:0-6728 GCF_056401535.1 Luteibacter sp. P4_E6
AGCTCGTACGCATCCGGGACATGACAGCCTACGTGCGCGCCGCACCGAACCGCCGTGGCGGTGTTCCGCGCTGGATGGGCGGACGCCTTCCGCTTTCCGGCGAACTCTCGGACGAACTTCGCCGCACCTTAACCGAAGGCGCTCCGCACAGTGCCGAAATGCGCACCCTCGCTCCCCTGCTCGCGATCCAGCGACGTCACTCCGCCGTTCCTGCCGTCGACGAAACGCTATGCGAACGTACCCGCACGCGCGAGGGTGACTATCTGTTCCTGTTTCCCTTCGCTGGACGCCTCGCGCACGAGGGCCTCGCTGCTCTGCTCGCCTATCGTCTCGCCCGCCTCCATCCCGGCGACTATGGTTACGCGGTGAATGATTACGGCCTGGCCCTCACGGCGGCGCGCATGCCGACGCTCGACGCAGAAGCGATGCGGCAGTTGCTGCATCCGGCACGCCTGCGCACGGATATCCTGGCCAGCGTCAACCTCACCGAACTGGCTCGGCGGCAGTTCCGCGAGATAGCTCGTGTCGCGGGGCTTGTTTTCAACGGCTATCCCGCCGCGGGAAAGACGCTGCGACAACTCCAGGTATCGAGTGGCCTGCTGTTCGACGTCCTGCGCCGGCACGACCCGACCCACCCCCTCCTCTGGCAAGCCGAGCGCGAGGTGCTCGACCAGCAACTCGACTACACGCGGTTACGCGCGTGCCTGCTGCGGGTCGCGCGCTCGCACCTGCTCTGGCGCGAACCGAAACGACTCAGCCCATTCGCCTTTCCGCTATGGGTCGAACGCCTGCGCGGTGGCATTGCCACCGATGACTGGAAGAGTCGCGTCGAACGCATGCGGGCCACGCTCGAAGCGGATGCCGACACATGATGACGCTCGACATCGTCGTCGCCGGTGAACGTCTCACGCTGCACGCGCAGCGCGCGGTGTACTGGGCAGCCGCGCGTACCCTGCTCGTGTCCGACGTGCATTTCGGCAAGGGTGCCGTCTTCCGTCGCGCGGGCATCGCCGTTCCCAGTGGCGACACCGACGACGACCTCGCACGCCTGGATGCCCTGATTCACGAGTTCGCACCGGAACGTCTCGTCGTCCTCGGCGACCTCGTCCACGGTGCCGCCACGGAACGGAGTGCGTGGGTGGACCGTGTGCGTGCGTGGCGCCGCTTCCACGCGGACATCGACGTGCTGCTGATCGCCGGCAACCATGATCGCCACTTCGATGTTCGCTCGCTCGGTATCGACGTGGTCCCGGACCGGCTCGATGTCGCGCCGTTCGTGTTCTCGCACCATCCGCATCCGCACACTACCGGGTACACGCTGGCCGGCCACGTACATCCCGGCGTCGTCATCCGCGACGGCTGGCGCAGGCATCGTCTGCCTGCGTTCGTCTTCGACCGCGATGTCGGCATGTTGCCCGCCTTTGGCACCCTCACCGGACTTTACGAGGTCACCGCCGCCCCCGGCCGGCAGATTGTGGCCGCTACACCAGCCGGTCTCGTTCCTGACATACGCTAGCTGGCATACTTTGCGGACCACCTGACATGGAGAAGCGCATGAAGCGTCTGTTCGTTGGTTTGGCAGCCCTGGCCATCGCCGGCGTGGCGAGTGCCGGCGGCCCCGGTGCGGTGCGCAAGCGCGTCGAGGCCAGCATGATCCTCACCGGCAGCGTCACCGTCGCGCCGGATGGCAGCGTGGCCTCCTATGAGATCGACAAGAAAGACAAGGTGCCCGCCGACGTGCTCGGCCTGGTCCAGAATACAGCTGCCGCGTGGCGTTTCGAGCCGGTCCTGCGTGACGGCCACGCCGTCAATGCGCGAGCGCCCATGAGCTTGCGCATCGTGGCGCGTCGTGAAGGTGCCGACAGCAGCGACTTCGTCGCCCGCGTCGCGGGTGCCACGTTCGGTGACGAACACAAGGACGGCGAGCAGATCAGCTATGCCGAGCGAAAGGCGCCCGGCTATCCCATGGCCGCCGTGGCCGATCGCGTCGAGGGCGTCGTCATCCTGTTGATGAAGGTCGGACACGACGGCAAGGTGGTCGATGTCAGCGCCGAGCAGGTGAACCTGGGCGTGGTGGGATCCGATCCCGATATGCGCGTCTGGCGCAAGGCCCTTGCCGGTCCGAGCGTACTCGCGGCCAGGGACTGGACCTTCCACATTCCGAGCAGCGGGCCGCATGCGAACGACCCGTTCTATATTGTCCGCGCGCCGGTGATGTTCAGACTCAACCGCAATGGCGCCGCCGCCGACACCTACGGGCAGTGGACCGCGTACGTGCCGGGCCCGAAGGAAACGGCTGACTGGGTAAAGGAAGACCGCAAGGATAGCGGCAGCACGGACGCGCTACCGGACGGGCAGCTGTCCCTCGTCGGCAGCGGACTGAAGCTGCTCACGCCTGTTAGTTCCTCCTGAAGAGCCTCAGTCATCAAGGCTTCGGCGGCCGCCTTGCCATGCGGTGAGGCGACCGTGCCATCGCACGATCCGTTCAGCTCAGCGCCGTAACCAGCGCGCGAACGGTTTCTTCATCGGTACGAATCTCACCGCCGCCCATGCCGAGATCGTCCGAGGGCGTTCGACGCA
The DNA here is from genome assembly GCF_056401535.1 of Luteibacter sp. P4_E6. Lineage (NCBI taxonomy): Bacteria > Pseudomonadati > Pseudomonadota > Gammaproteobacteria > Lysobacterales > Rhodanobacteraceae > Luteibacter > Luteibacter sp. P4_E6. Next base: position 2,581 of record NZ_JBFUJE010000208.1, read on the forward strand.
TCCCGGACGGCAGGCGACGCTTGGCGGAGGCGTGGAATTCGCGTGCTCGGGTCACATTACGCAACGCGGCCACGTTGTCGGGCTCGATGCCCGCGCCAGGCATGACGACGATGCGACCGCCCGCCTGTGCCACCAGGCGCGCGATGGACGAAGCACCCGCCACGGCGCTGTGCATGCCGCCTGAGGTGAGCACACGTTCGAAGCCCAGTTCGATCACCGTCTCCAGCGCCGCGCTGCGATCGGCGACGAGATCGAAGGCACGATGGAAGGTGACGCCCATCGAACCGGCAGCCTGCAGGAACAACTGGCAGGCCTCGGCATCCACTTCGCCCTCGGCGGTCAGTGCACCGACGACCACGCCATCGCAACCGAGGTCCGCGCAGTGGGCAATGTCGTCGAGCATGGATTCGATCTCGGCGTTCTCGTAGAGAAAGTTTCCCGCGCGCGGCCGGACCAGCACGTAGAGAGGGATGTCCAGACCCTCCCGTGCCAGTGCGATCGTGCCATGGGACGGCGTCACGCCACCTTCGTCCAGGCTCGCACATAGCTCCACGCGCCCGGCGCCACCGGACTGCGCGGCGAAAGCGGAAGCGATCGAGTTCGCGGCAACTTCCAGCAGGGCCATGGTCAATACGTGCTCTTGCCGGGAATCAGGGTGTCCTGCTTCTTCGCATCGCACACCGCGTAAGAGAAGCCGGACTGGATTGCCCACGCGCCGACGTTGCCTTTCTTGTCCATGGCAAGGAAGCCGACCTGGAGATCCTTCGCGTCCGGCTTGCGGCGGAGGATGCGCTCGACCGCCTCCCGGCAGGCGTCCTCGGGCGATCGGCCCTGACGCATGAGTTCAACCACGAGGAAGCTGCCGACGTTGCGGATCACTTCCTCACCGACGCCGGTGGATGTCGCGCCGCCGATGTCGTTATCGACGTAAAGACCCGCGCCGATGATCGGACTGTCACCGACGCGACCGTGGATCTTCCAGGCCATGCCGCTGGTCGTGCAGGCACCGGACAGGTTGCCCTTCGCGTCGATCGCGAGCATGCCGATKGTGTCGTGATTGCTTGCATCGCCCGGCGTTCCGCCCGGACCGGCGTTATAGGTCTTGACCTCGCTGTTGGCAGACGGCTTGTACTTCGCCGTCTTCAGCCATTCGTGCCAGGCCTTATCCGATTCCGGGGTCAATAGTTCCTCGCGGGGGAAGCCCTGTTCGATCGCGAACTGCGTGGCGCCGTCACCGACGAGCAACACGTGCGGCGTGCGTTCCATCACGCGGCGTGCCACGGAAATGGGGTGCGCGATGTGTTCCATTGCGGCCACCGCGCCGCAGTTGCCGTGCTCGTCCATGATGCTGGCGTCCAGGGTCACCTTGCCRTCGCGATCCGGATAACCGGCGCGGCCGACACTGTGATTGCGCAGATCCGCTTCGGGAACGCGCGCGCCCTGCTCCACCGCATCCAGTGCGCGGCCACCCCCCGAGAGGACTTTCCACGCTGCCTGATTGGCGGCGACGCCGAAGTCCCAGGTGGAGCAGACGCGCGGAACCATCCCACCCGATGCCGCCGGCGGCTCGCCCCTGGCAAGGCTCTTGGTAGCAAGGGCCACCCCGGACGCGATCGTCGCCCCCTGCAGGAATCGTCTGCGGTCCATGGACATCCTCGTTCTACGGCGCACCGTTTGCGCCCTCCCCGATGGTCGCATGYGACACGTGTGAGGTGCCACCGCGCCGGGCATCCTGCAGCGCCATCGACCGCGTATAGACGGACCGCGACAGGATGGCGCCCAGGATCGTCAGCATGGCTAACACCGCGAGCACAAGGATGAGGATCGATCCGCGGATGGGCTGTCGGTGGCGCCTCAAGGGCCCGGGCCTCACCGGGACACGACCTGGCTGAAGCGGCGACGGTCGCGCAGGGTCACGGTGATCTCCAACGCACGGGCCCGGTCCCCGTGCCATTGCAGAAGCGGCCGGCGATCAGTGAGTCCCTCGTGCGCGGGAATGTCCGCAATTACCTCAAGCGACGCAACGCCGTCGACGTACGTCTGGCAGACGTTATCGCAACGACGCAGCTCGTCCGCGACCAGCCACGCGACGTTTCCTGCCAGCAAGGCAGGCATGTCGTACTCCCTGGCCATCGCCTTCTTCGGACAGTCGCGTGCCTCCGTGCACATATGCCATTCATCGGCGAGCTGCAGATCGCGGACGATGGCGGCCAGCGCCAACCATGCCCGGTCTTCATCACGACTTGCGATCAGGTGTCGTTGCAACGCGATACCGGCCGCCGCGAGCGACATCGTCGCCATGACCGCGACGATCGAAGCAATACACAACCCCACGCTCAGCTCGACGAGACTGAAGCCACGGGCTCTCACAATCTGACACGCCATGCCAGCACCTCTCGCCCCTGCCGGGTCATGCGGATGTCACACGCTTCCGCCACATCGCATTGCACCCGGCCGTCCGCCGCCGGCCCGAGGTGTGTCGTCAGTGCTTCGCGAAAGCGCCGCATGTCGTCGGAGGCCAATGCGGCGGCATCGCAGGCATGAACGCAGCTCGACGCATCCACCGACACCGTGTAGTGACCTCCCGCCACACCGGCCCGGTTGTATCGCATGCGGGCCGCCAGGCTTGAAGCCATCGCATCCGCCGCCAACACCCGCGACACCTGCGCGTCGGCAGCGAGGCTCTGCGCGAACCATGCGCCGGTCGCCGCCGTTCCGATCGAAAAGATCGACATGGCGACGAGGGATTCGACGAGTGAAGAGCCACGACTATGCATGGGCCCACGTTCGCCCGATGAGGCGCTCGGTGATGCCCGGCCTTTCCGCAGCCTTCGTAAGCCCGAAAGCGGACCTGCCGAGCGCGTTCGGAAGACTCTCACGTAGGCGTGCTGCTGCCCTGGCCCGCGCGATCGCTCACTGACCCCTGGTACTTCGCCACGACGTTATACAGTTTACCTGTACAGTTTTTCTGTATTCATGATATCGTCCGCCCATGGCCAAGCCCTCTGCCGCCTCCGAAGCCCCATCCCTTGCCCCACTGGCCGCCGAACTACGAATTACCGGCGGCAAGCTGGTCAGGCGCTTAAGGGAGCAATCGCATCCGGGCGACTTCACGTCGTCGCAGAAGTCCGTCCTGCTCCGTCTCGACCGCGACGGCGCGGCTACCGTGTCGGCGTTGGCTCGTGCGGAAGGCGTGCGGCCCCAGTCCATGCGCATCACCGTGGCCGGGCTCGAAGCGATGAAGGCTATCGCCGGCAGACCCGACCCGACCGACGGGCGGCAAACCCTCGTCGACCTGACAACGGCCTTTCGCAAGACCATCAAGGCAAGTCGCGCCGCCAAGGACGACTGGCTCGTCCGCGCCCTGCACGCGCAACTTTCTCCCGTCGAACAAAGCGAGCTCGCCGCCGCGATACGACTGCTGCAGCGACTCACCGACTTCTGAGCCCATCGCGGCCCGCTCCAGGAAACCACAGCAATGGCATGGCTTGATCTCGTGTCCTATTTCTTCGCGGGTCTCTTTTTCACGAACGCCATCCCTCACTTCCTCAGCGGAGTGACCGGACGAGCGTTTCAGAGTCCCTTTGCGAAGCCGCGGGGGAAAGGTCTTTCCTCCTCGACAATCAATGTGTGCTGGGGCTTCTTCAATCTCGTCGTCAGCTACGCACTCATCCGGCGCGGCGGCAATTTCGACTGGAGGGCCACCGGCGATGTCGCAGCGCTCGGCCTCGGCGTCCTGCTCATGGGCCTGCTGTGCGCGCGACTGTTCGGCCGCTTCCACGGCGGCGATACCTCGACGCCTTCGTGAGCGCCACTGCAACGGGCATCCTCGCACCTCGCGCATGGCTCGCCTTCGGCTTCGCGGGCTCGGCTTCGCCGTCGCTCTCTACACTTTAGCGTCTCGCGGGGAGACCTTGGTGCCCACCCTCGCGGCTCAGACACGTCCTCCGCGTTCGACAAGGAAAGGCCGCTCACGCGGCCCATGGCTCTATTTGGCCTACGGCCGCGCAGCGGCCTTTCCGCTACGAAACGCGGAGGACGTGTCTGAGCAGCGAGGGTGGGCACCAWGGTCTCCCCGCGAGACGCTAAAGTGTAGAGAGCGACGGCGAAGCCGAGCCCGCGAAGCCGAAGGCGAGCCATGCGCGAGG
>NZ_JBFUJE010000209.1:0-6712 GCF_056401535.1 Luteibacter sp. P4_E6
GCATCGCGCAGCAAGGCCTCGATGCGCTCGACATCGCCCATCCACGCGTCGCGAGCGACGGCGAGCCGGCGGGCGTCCTCGTCTTCCCATGCGCGCAGCGCCGTAAACAAAGCGGCGACATCCGTCGCATCCAGAGCCTCACCGTTGACCCGCAACGTGGTCTCACCGCCGAAGAGGAGGGGCCGTAACGTCTGGATCAGCGCATCGGGCGTCTTCCATTCCGCCAGCACCGCAGCCACCTGCCGCGTGTCCAGTGGATAGAAGGCCTGGCGCCAGTAGTCGCGCACGCAATCGGCCAGGAGCTCGCTCTCGTCAGGCTCGAGTGTCTGCACGAAGGCGTGACCGCTTCCGAACGCGTGCTGGGTCAGCATGCGCTGGCTCCAGCCGTGGATAGTGAAGATGGCGGCCTCGTCCATCCATTGCGCGGCCAGCTCAACACGGCGCGCACACGCCGCATGCGCGGTCGACGGGTAGGCGGCGAGCAAGTCGGCGAGGAACGCGTCGTCCGACTCACCAGCGCGAAACGCACGAGCCGCATCAACCAGACGTGCGCGAATCCGCTCACGCAGCTCCTGCGTTGCCGCCTCGGTAAAGGTCACCACGAGGATGTTCGGCGGCAGCAAGGGCTGGGCGATGCCATGACCGAGCACCGCGCGTACATACAGTGCGGCGATGGTCCAGGTCTTGCCCGTGCCGGCGCTCGCTTCGATCAGGCGAATGCCCGACAACGGCATGACCAGTGGCCGCAGCGGTTCCATCGCGACGCTCATGACACCTCCACGCGCAAGGTGCCGAGGAAGTCGCGATAAGGTTCAAGGCAATCGGCAAAGCCAGCCTGCATCAACGAAGCAAAATCAGGGTAGGCGCGAAGCAGGTAGGGATCGCCGTCGAGTTCGCCGTACGTCCGTTCGTGAGTGGCTTCATACGTGGCGCGCGCAGCCTGCGGCGCCTCCTCCGGTGAGCGCGCGTTGAGCCACGCCAGCGCCGTCTTCACCGCGACCGGCCGAGGCCTGGCCATGCCCTCGCGCCAGGCGCGCACCAGCGTGAGCAACATCGCCATGGCGTCGTTAGCCGCAAGCGGTTCGAGAACGATCGTGGCATCCGGCCCGATGTAGCGCGTGACCACGGCAAGACCGGCAGCCTGCGCCACGAGATGATCGACCCAGGGCATGACGAGGCGATGAGCGCGGGGCCCACCGTCGGCATCCAGCACGTTGGACGGCGACAGCAGGAAGGCCGCCAGTTGCCCCTGGTCGTTGCCGCGAAGGTCTGCCAGCCAGTCTTCGATGGCCATGCCATCGACCTCGATTCTGATCTCGCGCTTGCCCGCCTCGTGCGGCCACGCACGCCGCTCCACGACGAAGCGTCCGTAAACCGCGCCTGCGATCGCTTCGAGATCGGCGCGCACCGGTGCCGCGAATCCACCCATCGGCAGGGCGCCGCTGCGTTGCAGCTTCGCCGCCGCGTCGTCGATCGCTGCGACGGCACTGCCTTCACTACGCAGGGCAGCTCGAAGGAGTGTATCCGCCATGGCGAACCGGCCCAGGCTGTCCACCGCGAAGGGCTCGCGCTCGTCGCCGCCGGTGTCGGCCGTTTCGAAGCGGACACCCAGGCGCGCCTGGAAGAATTCGCGCACCGGATGACGCACGAAACGGCGCAGCACGCCCAGCCCGGTCGGGCGATCCACGAGGACGGGGGCCAGGTCCGCATCGACAGCACGCTGAATGTCATCGTGGGCCTGGCGCCACTCGCTCGCATAGGTGAACAGCCGGGCGTCGTCCGCGCGAAAATAGGCCTTGCTAAAGGGTTGCAGGGGATGCTCGACCGTGACCGCGGGCAGGAGGTCGGCGCCGCCCTGCCCTTGCCAGGCAGCGCCCAGATAGTCGCGCAACTGACCCACCAGCACCGACGGCGCACGCTCGGCGTTGTCGCGCGCACGGCGCCCGACCCAGCCTATGTGCAGCGCGTCGCGCGCCGAAAGCAGCGCTTCGAGAAACAGGTAGCGATCGTCTTCGCGACGGGAGCGATCGCCCGGGCGCCAYGCGCCCTGCCTCGACATCAGGTCGAAATCCATCGGTGGGCGCGCGCGTGGGTAATCCCCGTCATTCATGCCGAGCAGACAGACCAGGCGGAACGGAATCGCGCGCATCGGCATCAGCGTGCCGAAGCTCACCGCACCAGCGAGGAACCGCTTGGAGAGCCCACCCTGGTCGAACTGGCCGAGCCACGCCTCCCGCACCACCTCGATCGGGAGGGCATCATCGAACGCCGCCTCCACGCACGCACGCTCCCAGGCGTCGAGTGCGTCCAGCAGGCGCTCGATGCGCATGCCGTCGTCGGGCTCCGCTGGCTCGAAGAAGTCCCGCAACAGGCGGCGCAGCCGAACGCCCCACTCCGTAGCGGGTGCTGGCTCGCGCAGCGCCAGCCAGTGCTCGCCGAGGCGCTCCAGCACGTCGGCCAACGGCCCGACCAGACGGGCGTCCAGTCCACCCACCTCCGGGTAAGGCTCGATCTCGCCCCAGGCCTCGCCCGCCCCGACGGCGTAGCCGAGAAGCATGCGGCGCAGCCCGAAAGCCCAGGTGTTCTGTTCGAGGGCCGGCAGATCGAGCGAGGCACGCTGTGCGGCGTCGAGACCCCAGCGAATGCCCGCCCCTTCCACCCATCGATGCAGCAAAGGCAGATCGTCTTCGGCGAGCCCGAAACGCTCGCGCACCGCCGGGACATCCAGCAGGTCGGCCATCTCGCCCGCGCCGAAACGCGACTCCGTCATGCCGAGCAGGACATCGAGGGCCATGACGACAGGCACCGTGCCGCGAGCCGCGCGGTCGGCCACGCTGTAAGGAATGAACCGCGGATCGTCACGCGGCACGCGACCGAAAACGGCGTCGATGTGCGGGCCATAGGTTTCGATGTCCGGCACCATCACGATGACATCGCGCGGCAGGATGGGATCGCCCGCCTGCGCGGACGCCTCGAATCGGGACAGCAACTGATCGTGCAGGATCTCGACTTCTCGCTGCGGCCCATGCGCTACATGGAAGGCGATCGACGTATCGCCGTCATCGATCGGCCGGGGCGTGGCGGGCAACGGTTCGAGATCGAGAATGGCCGACTGGACCTGTCCGAGCAGGTGGGTCGATGCAGGCTCGGCAAACAGGTCGATGCGTTGATCCCACGCGTTGAATCGTTCGCGATAGCTCTCGGGATGGTCGAACTCGTCGAGAAGCCGGATGTAGTCGCGCCCCTGTTTACCCCAGGCGGCGAGCAGCGGATTGGCGTGCAGATGCATGTCGTCGTCCGACAGCTCCACGGGCATGCCCGGCTTCGCCGCCTGTCGGCGACGCTCCGCGCGCAGCAGCTCGCGATCGTCGACGATATCCGCCCAGTAGTGCCGGCAAGGATTCATCACGACCAGCAGCACCTGGGACCATCGCGCCAGCGCGGACAGTGCCTCAAGCGTCTGCCTGGGCAGCGACGACATGCCGAAGACCACGATGCGGCGTGGCAACGCTTTCGGACGCTCGGTGGCCTCCGTCACCGCGCGCAGGAAGCGCGCGTGCACGGCAGCGCGGTGGCCGTCCGCTTCATCGGCACCGACGTCGTCCAGCAGTCGCCGCCATAACGCCGCCTGCCAACGATCGGGCGCAGCCATGGCGGGAGCCCCGCCGCGGGCGTCGCGCAGCACGTCGCGGCCGTCGGCCCAGTCATCGAGCCAGTCCGCGCGGTACACCTGGTACTGGTCGTAGAGATCCGCGAGGCGCTCCGCCAACTGATGGCATTTACGGGCGTCGCCCTCCGTACCGAGGAAGGCGGCCAGCGGCTCGAAAGCCGGCTCCCGCGCCACCGAAGGCAGGAGGCGCATCAAGCGCCAGACCAGGCGGGATTTGTCGAAAGGCGATTCGGGAGGCACGGCATCGCGACCGAGGACCGCGCGATAGGCCACCCACAGGAAGCGGCCCGGCAACTCGACGTTGACGGCAGCGGCTATGCCCAGCCCACCGTCGTCGACGGCGCGCGCCAGGGCCAGCCGGAACCACTGCGCAATGCCGTTGGACTGGACCAGAACCCATTCGTCCTCGAGCGGCTTCAGCGGGGCCCGGCGCAACCAGGCGACGAGGACATCGCGCAGCTCCTCCAGCCGGTTGCCGTGCAGCACCATGAGGCCTGGCGCGATGTCGTTCCCGTCGCTCAACCGGTGATTCCTGCATTTGTTGGGTCAGCGGCGATCATGACCGATCCGGGTCGCACCGGGCGAGACCTCAGAATGGCTTGGCGACGACGAGGTAAACGATGGCCAGCAGCACCAGCACGGGTAACTCGTTGCCGATACGCAGCGCCTTCGACGAGGGCAGTGCGCCGCCCGCCATGCTGCGCTTGAGCGCCCTTCCCGACCAGATGAAATAGGCGAGCATCACCGCGACCAGGGCCAGCTTCGCGTGCAACCAGCCACCACTGATGTGAAAGACGAACCAGAGGATCAGCCCGAGCACGAGGGCCACACCGAACATGCTGTGGCCGAACTTGTATAGCCGACGGCCCATCAGCTCGAGCCGTGCCTTCACCGCCGGCTCGTTGCCCGCTTCAACGATATTCACCAGGATGCGCGGCAGGTAGAACACCGTCGCCATCCAGGCGATGACGAACACGATGTGCAGGGATTTGATCAGTAGATAGGCCACGCACGCCACTCCGTCGGGGATTGCCGTGAGTGTAGCCCGTCGAGCGACGCGGGGCGTGCGGCCAGATGCCTCGGAGGCGACCCGCTCAGGGCGACTTGAGTTCCAGCATCTTGATGATGTTGATGGCGAAGGCCAGCATCGCGGCGACGGCGCCGCAGGTGATGATGACGCCAAAGACGCGTTCCTTCCACACGGTCAGAACATGCACATCTGCCCTGATTTCCTTTAGGGAAAGGTCGATGCCATCGAGCCGGCCTTCGATCCGGACGAAGCGTTCGTCGATCCGGACGAAGCGCTCGTCCATCCTGTCGAAACGCTCGTCGATCCGAACGAAGCGCTCGTCCATCCGGTCGAAACGCTCGTCCATCCTGTCGAACCGCTCATCCACCCGGTTAAGCCGACCGTCGATGCGCGTCAGCTGAACCTGCATGCCGATCAGGGTCGTCGCGATGGCGTCCCCCACCGCCGGGCTTGCGACGGTCCCTGGCGACTGGACCGCTCGGCGTGGACGATAAGGAGGAATACCGCTGCGTTTGCTCATTGCCTGCTCCATGAAGTCGATTCCTGCCGGATTGAAGAAACGCGGGCGGGATGACGGCCAGCGTGCAGCACGTCGACACATGGAGTCATGAGAATCCTGACCAGTTTCGGCGACGCATACAGACAGCTTGCCGACGCGCGCGAATACCCGGCATCCGCCCAGGGAGTCTCTTCAGGTAAGCACAGTCCGAGTATCGAAAATCCGACGTAGGCCCGTCCACGACCCTACGATCCCACTGAACCGATAGACTGATTTACCATTGAAGGAAGCCGACTATGGCGCTTCAGGGTACGGGGAGACAGGGATCGTGCACTCGCTTGCGCAAAKCCGCCACCTTTTCCTATTCGGGCTGTCTCTGGCGCTACTCGGCGGGGCATCCCCTGGATATGCTTCCCCGACCGAAGCAGCCTTCGAACACGCCGTAGACGCACAGCGCGCCGCCATCGCCAAAGAAAATTCGGCGACTCCGGGAACTCCGTGGGCTGGCGACTATTATTCCGGCGATGGCCTTGGCGCAAACGTATCCGTATCTCTCGCGCCCCGTTCTGGCGTTGCTGCCACATGGCAGGGATGCCTTGGTACCTACGCAGCGAACAAGGGAAGGGTGGTTCCCCAAGCGGACGGCAGTCTGCTTCTGAAATACGAGCAACCCAACGATCCGAGTGGTATCGGCTTTGCCGACCATGTCATGCCTGTCGTCTGGGGCGAACGCATGTACATGGTTTCCGAGAAGGAACTCCCGGCATTCGCCAGCGCGATAAACCTCGGTGATGAGCCGCGGGAGGGCGCATACGGCTCGTTTCTCATGCGCGACGGAGACGAACATCGCAAGGTATACGGGCTGCCTGCCCTGCCATCTGCACAGCGGTCGCTGATTCGCGAAGCGCCGCTGGACGTCGGCGTGGTCTCAGCGAGTCGGCTGCACGATAACCGTGCCGATCAGTTCGAATGCCGGTATCGGCTGGTACTGGATCACGGTGCTAACGACAGGCTGGCGGTAGGGATGGACCTTCGAGCGACCGGGGTCTATGCAGGAAATCGCATCACCCTGGAACAAACGACATCAACCCGCGCCGTTGGCACATTGAGCTTATACGGCGATGAATGCACCAAGCCAGATCAGCAGCCCTCGACCAGGACTCGTTTTACAACCGGCGCTTATCGCGAGATGGCGTCAAACGAGAAACCCTGAGTGAATACATGGACGGGTTGCGTGCCTAGCTGCTTGAGCGCAAGGCAAGAAAAAAGGAGCCGTGAGAGGCTCCCTTTATCGTTGTCTTCAAGCCACTTCTCGCTTTATGGAAAAGTGGTGGGCGGTACAAGGATCGAACTTGTGACCCCTACCATGTCAAGGTAGTGCTCTACCGCTGAGCTAACCGCCCGAAGAGCTGCGCAGTTTACCGGCGCCCGACGGGGTCCGCAAGAGGTCGCGGCAGATTTTTTTCAGTCACGGCCCGCCATGGGGCCTAGCGCAGGGCCCGCTCCCTGAGCC
>NZ_JBFUJE010000210.1:0-6698 GCF_056401535.1 Luteibacter sp. P4_E6
GGGTTTTTCCGGAAGCGCGGAGGTGCCAGATGCCACGGTTATCGCTGCCGGCTTTGCCCTGGCGAACAATGCGGCTAATGACGGAACGCCGATCCGGTCGCCCTGCCACTCTGCGATGTTCTCGGCCTTGATCGGCACCCGAATCAGATTGAACGTCTTCATGCTACAGCTAGCCACATCCTCGCTCGTCTGCTTGCAGGCGTCATGATCGACGGCAACGCTGGCACCGTCGAGGATGAATCCGTCCGCGAAAACGACGTCGCCCTTGCCCACCTTGAACGTCGCAAACGGACGAGAGAGTTCAGTCGTTACGACCAGGCCGCCCACCTGCTTATCGAGCTCCACTTCCTTGTAGCCAGCAGAATCCACTTGTTCCGCGTACTTGCGGGTCGCCACGTCGAAGCCCATGCACCCCCCCGTCGTTGCGCTCATGAGCGCGCAATACGTCTCGGTATAGGTTTTGGTCTGGTATTTGGCGTCCTGCCACACTTGCGTCTTGTAGTACTCAGTATCCTTTGTCGCCTTGAATGAGGCGGTGCCGATAGACGGCCTGTCGGACCACGCCTTTGCGCTCATGTCCGGCATCGGCGCGCGACGGACTTCGGTACTCGTCCCTTTTAGTTCATAGGCGCCAGGATCGACGATAAAGATCGTGTAGTCGGATTTGCCGTTTCTGGATAACGCGTAAACATAGCCATCCAGGCCACGCTCGATCATGCTCCAGGTAGCGCCGACACGAATCATTGCGGCGGGATCATCCGCACGCCGCCACTCAACCATCGCTGTGTGATCCAGCCAGAAATTGACCAGTTGTTCCTCGCGGAGCTGGTCGACGCTCATGTCAGGGTACTTCTTGAGAAATCGCAATACGGGCATGACGACGAACGCCTTGCCCGCGTGCTCCGCGCGCTGGAAGAGTGCGTCCTTGCCCTGACGGCTGCGCTCGCCCTCGTCGCCAAACTGTGGATCCACGTTCTTCTTGAACGGATTGTTGAACATGGGTGTCTTTTTGAGCTGTTCCGGTAGCGCGGGCATCTTGCCTGTCGCGGCGGCAGCGAGCATGGAGCAAGCTGCGTATTTGAGTATGTCCCGCGTGCCTTGTTGCTTTCGCCAAGGGCGGATCACCAGCGATGTCGCRCCCATTTCCCCATCGAACTCGACACGCATCTCAAGTGGAGCGTAACGCGGCACCGTCACTTTCGACGGTTCGGCAAACATGGGGCCAAGCGCGATGATATCCACAATGCCCTTCGAACCGCGGTATTCCTCGTGCGCGATCCTGGTGTCGGGTATCTTGCCAAGGAACGCCTTGAGGCGAGCTATGGCGCCGTGCGTGTCTTCGCCGGACGATGTGAGTGTCCAGGTACCGTATACGGGCAGCGTCCCACCGATGAAATCGGGCACTTCTGTGAAGTTGGCTTCGCAAAGCTGGGTCGATTCTTCGGGGGTGTACGGAACCGGCAGAGCGCCGCCGCCTGCTGGGGCGGTGCTCTCGGGTACCGCCGGTGTGCCCGATGATTCGCCGGCGTATGCGTGAGCGGCCGGCGCCAGGCACAGGAATGCGACTCCCAAGCCAAAGTAGAGCAAGGAGCGCATACGAGCGCTCGCATTACGAGGAGCGTAAAACATCATACTGTCCTTGTTCCCTGATGATTGGATCGCCATGCCGGCGTCCGTCGATTGAACACCACAACCGTCGAGCAGACAAGTAAAGGCCAATTCTCGGTAGGCGTACCGTGATGCAGGCCCCACTAGCCGGACCGTCGCCGACGCTCAGGGCGCCGGACCTGGCCTTTTTTGTGTGATGCCATATTGGTGCGCTTCGATCATCGTGCGCATCAGCACAACAAAAAGATCCGCACTGAACAGCGACAGCGTGTGCACGCTCCACAGCGTGTGGCCGTAAGCGTCCAACAGTCGCAACGAACCGTCCGGACCACCTTCGTCGAGCTTCGCGATGTCCGCGATGGAAAAGTGCTGCCCGTCGATATCGACACCCACGCTGCTCAATCGAACGACGGCGTGCGTGACGGCGTGGAACGTCAGCACCTCGCCGGCTTCCAGCGTGCGCAACGCCAGGGGGCCGCGCTCACGCAACTGGCCGCCGATGATTTCGCCGCGCAGATGGAATGCGTCGCCATGGTCGTCGAGCACGTCGACCCACGGATCGTCCGGACCACGGCGAAATGCGAGCGCATCGGCCGGCCCGGACAGTCGCCGACCCGTGCGATAGAGGTGGAGATCGGCCATCGCCATGAACGGCACGAAGACGATTCTTCGCTGCGCGGCACGGCGCACGACGATGCCGTACTGGTGCAGGTCGAGCGCCGTGCCGGATCGCATCGCGAACGACGGAAACAGCCTGCCGATCGCTTGCAGGAGACGATGGCCACGCGTGCGTCCATGACGACTGAGCAGCCGTCCCGGCACGATGTCGGTGGGAACGAGCATGGTCAGAGCGTCTTCTTCAGGTCCTGGATCAAACGGCGTGCGTGCTTGTCCGGCTTACCGTGGGGGCGAAGCAAGGCGCCGCCAGTGAGCCGGCGATCCTCGCGCTGACGCTCGCGTTCGGCGATGCTCTCTTCGGTTTCGGTGTAGAGCTTGCGCGCCTCTGGCGCCGGACCACGCTTTTCGGACAGCGCGGCGACGACCGCCACGAAGCGCTCGTCGCCCCTCGTGATCTTCAGGTGGTCGCCGATCTGCACCGTCTTCGCCGGCTTGCACGCGGCATCGTTGAGCTCGATTTTGCCGCCGACAATCGCTTCCTTGGCCAACGCGCGGGTCTTGAAGAAGCGGGCGGCCCAGAGCCACACATCGGCACGCACGCCAGGGATCGTCGGGGTTTCGGTCATGGGGAAAGTGTGAGGTCGCAGCGGCGCAAAGCCAAGCCTCAGCCCGCAGGCAGCAATAGGTTGCCCAATGGCACCGTGATCAGGCAGAGCAGGATGCCGGCGCCAAGGACGGTGTTCGCCAGAAGGGGCTCGAGGTCGTACTGGTCGGCCAGGATCGCCGCGGAGATCATCGGCGCCATGGCAGCCTGCAGGACGCCGACCGTAAGGGTCAGGCCACTGAGGCCCGCGGCGATACCGATGCCAAACACCACCAGCGGCGCCAACACCAGCTTCCAACCCAGCCCGGTGACGAGCGCACCCAGCTGATCGCGCTGGAGGTGCAGACGGAACTGAAGGCCGACCGAGAACAGCGCCAGCGGTGTCAATGTCGAGCCGATCTGCAGCATCACTTTCTCGATGCCCGCGGGCCACCCGCCCAGCAGCCCGACGACCACGCCGATCACCAGGCAGACGAAGGCTGGGAAAGTCAGCACACGGCGCACGATGGCAGCCACGCTCGCACCCCGGCCCGAGTACAACGACGCCACCACGATGCCGCCTGCTGCCAGCATCGGAAAGCAACCGAGCTGGTCGGCGATGACCGCTACGGAAAGCCCCGCCTTGCCATGCAGGGCTTCCATCATCGGATAGCCCATGAACGAGGTATTGCCGAGGCCGCAGACCAGGGTCAGGCAGCCGACCCGCGCAGGCGACCACGCGAAAATCCGGCCGAGTGTGGCAAACAGTGCCCATGCCCCGAAGAACGTGACGTACATGCCGACGACCGGGAACCAGAGCCGCGCATCGATCGTGACGTGCGGAACGAGCGCCAGCACGAGGGCCGGCAAGGCGATGTTGAGCACCCACCAGTTGATGCCGGGGACGATGCCTTCGGGCAACGTGGCGAAGCGCCGGCACAGGATGCCTAGGGCGAGGCAGGCGAAGAGAATAAGCAGGGCTGACATGGGAGACGACGATAGCAGGCTCTGTGTGGGAGCCGCTTCAGCGGCGATGGGGCAAGCGCAGCCGTTGAAGGTTGACGCGAGCACCCACTCGCCGATGAATCGGCTCCTACATAGAGCATCGCCGCTGAAGCGGCTCCCACATTTAGCCGAGGAGGACGCGGTTCATGCGCTGGACGAAGGCGGCGGGATCGGCGAGCTGGGCGCCGGCGGTGATCTCGGCCTGTTCCAGGAGCAGTCCGGCGATGTCACCGGCCTTGGCATCGTCGGTCTCGGCGGCGAGGCGCTTGACCAGCGGATGCTCGGGGTTCAACTCGAGCACGGCCTTCGACTCTGGCACATCCTGCCCGGCTTCACGCAACAGGCGGGCAAGGTGCGGCGCGAGGTCGAAGTCGGCCAGCGCGAGGCACGACGGCGAATCGGTGAGACGCGCGGAGACGCGAACGTCGCCGACGCGATCACCGAGCAGGGTCTTCGTGCGCTCGATCAGCGGGGCGGCTTCAACGGACGCCGCTTCCTGCTTCGCCTTGTCAGCCTCGTCGAGCGGGAACTCGCCCTTGGACACGTTGCGCAGGCGCTTGCCGTCGTATTCGGTGAGGTAGCCGAGCATCCACTCGTCGACGCGGTCGGACATCAGCAACACTTCGATGCCCTTGGCCTTCAGCGCTTCCAGCTGCGGGCTGCCGGCGGCGGCGGCGTAGCTGTCCGCGGTGACGTACCAGATGGTGTCCTGGCCTTCGCCCATGCGGCCGATGTAATCGTCGAACGAAACCGTCTTCGCCTGGCCGTCGCCCTTGGTCGATGCAAAGCGCAGCAGCTTGGCGATGCGATCGCGGTTGGCGGTGTCTTCGACAATGCCTTCCTTCAGCGTGTTGCCGAAGCCGGCGAGGAACGTCGCGAACTTCTCCGGCTCATCGCGCGACACCTTCTCGAGAAGGTCCAGCACGCGCTTGGTGCAGGCGGCCTTGATGCGCTCGAGCTGGCGGTTCTGCTGGAGGATTTCGCGACTGACGTTGAGCGGCAGGTCGTCGGCATCGACCACGCCACGCACGAAGCGCAGGTAGTTCGGCAGCAATTCTTCCGCGGCGTCCATGATGAAGACGCGCTTGATGTAGAGCTTGAGGCCCTTGCGCTCTTCACGGCCGCCCATCATCAGGTCGAACGGCGGCTGTTCCGGCACGTAGAGCAGCGTGGTGAAACTCTGGCTGCCTTCGACGCGGTTATGCGTCCAGGCCAGCGCGTCGTTGAAGTCGTGACCGAGCGCCTTGTAGAAGTTCTGGTATTCCTCGTCCGTGATCTCGCTCTTGGGACGACTCCACAGGGCCGACGCCGAGTTGATCGTCTGCCACTCGGTCGGATCGGGCTTGCCATCCTTCTCGGCCGGCATGCGGATCGGGAAAGCCACGTGGTCGGAGTACTTGGTCACGGCCGCACGCAGCGTCCAGAACTTCAGGAACTCGTCTTCGTCGGCCTTCAGGTGCAGCACGACGGTGGTGCCGCGCTCGGTGACATTCATGTCCTCGAGCGTGTATTCGCCCTTGCCATCGCTTTCCCAGCGCACGCCGGCTTCGGTCGGCTCGCCCGCGCGACGGCTGATGACCGTGACCTTGTCGGCCACGACGAAGGCGGAATAGAAGCCGACGCCGAACTGGCCGATCAGGCGCGCGTCGGCCTTCTGCTCGCCGGAAAGGGCTTCGAGGTAACGACGGGTGCCCGAGCTGGCGATCGTGCCGATGTTGGCGACGACTTCGTCCTTGCTCATGCCGATGCCGTTGTCGCGCACGCTCACGGTGCGCGCCTCCGGATCCCAGGAAATCTGGATACGGAGTTCCGGGTCGTCGGAGGTCAGGTCGGGGTTGCCGACCGCCTCGAAGCGCAGCTTGTCGCAGGCGTCGGAGGCGTTGGAAATGAGCTCGCGAAGGAAGATTTCCTTGTGCGAGTAGAGGGAATGGGTGACCAGGTGCAGGACCTGGGCGACCTCGGCTTCGAACTTACGTGTTTCCTGGCTCACGGTGCCGTTCCTTCAGGGTGGATAGCCCCCGATTATGGGGGCGGCACGACCCTGAAAAAAGACCGGCGGCTCCCACATTGTTTTACTTGGCGGCCTGCAGGGCGGCGATGCGCTGCTCGATGGGCGGGTGGCTCATGAACAGGCGCTTGAACCCGCTGGCCAGGTGGCCGGAGATGCCGAAGGCCTGGATGGTCTGCGGCAGGCTGGTGTCGCCGTGATTGGCCGACAGGCGCTGCAGGGCCGAGATCATGGAGGCACGGCCAGCCAGGTTGGCGCCGGCCGCATCGGCGCGGAACTCACGCCAGCGGGAGAACCACGAAACGATGATCGACGCGAACAGGCCGAAGACGATCTGCAGGACCATGACCACGACGAAATAACCGATGCCGCCCTCGCCGTCGCGCTCGCGACCGCCGCTCATCCAGCTGTCGACCACGCGGCCGACCACACGGGCCAGCACGATAACCAGCGTGTTGAGGACGCCCTGGATCAGGGTCAGGGTCACCATGTCGCCGTTGGCGACGTGGCCGATCTCATGGCCGAGGACCGCCGAGACCTGTTCCCGGTCCATCTGCTGGAGCAGGCCGCTGCTGACCGCCACGAGCGCGTTGTTGCGCGTCATGCCAGTGGCGAAGGCGTTCATCTCCGGGGCGTCGTAGACAGCCACCTCGGGCATGCCGATGCCTGCCTTCTCGGCATGGCGGCGCACGGTGTCGACCAGCCAGCGTTCGGTTTCGTTGGCCGGCTGCGTGATCACCTTGGCACCGGTGGTCATCTTCGCCATCCACTTGGAGATGGCCAGTGAGATGAAGGCACCGCCCATGCCGAAGACCGAGGCGAAGACGATCAATCCGGTCAGGCCCATGCCCTTCTGGGCGGCCCACTGATCGATAC
>NZ_JBFUJE010000211.1:0-6667 GCF_056401535.1 Luteibacter sp. P4_E6
CCGTGGCGATGGCCTCCGGCTCGAAGCGCTCCTGACCCTTGCCGATGGCCACGAGTACCGCATAGTTGGACTTGGCGACGACCGCGATCACCACCAGGACCATGATCGGTAGCAGCGAGGTGCCCCACTCGGCCGGACTGGCAAGAGCCGCGATGGCGGCGAAGAGTCCGATAACGACCAGCGAACTGACGGTCTGGATGCGCGAGAATCGCGCGGCGAGACTGGACGCGAGCCCCGGGTCGCCCATGCCGTCCGCCTCGGCGATGAACTTCGTCGACGAGGTGGTAAGCGCATGGTTGGAACAAACGATCAGCCAGCCGCAGAGCCAGACCGTAAACGCATAACGACCGAAATCCGCCGGCCMCAATGAACGAGCGATCCAGACGCTCATCAGCAGCCCGAGCGCATACTCGATATACGTCGACACCGTGACGATACCGATACTGCGCAACACGGCAACGCGACGGTTCATGGCGCGCTACCGAGAAGGTTCGACGGATGCGTGAGACCGGAGCCCGGAGGCTGCTTCATCATCCACTGCGCGACGCCGGCACCGCGATTGTTCCAGTTGAATCGGCGCAACGTGTCCGAGATGGACGCGCAGGACTCGCTATACGACGACGAAAGCGCGGCGAAGCGCTTCTTCAACGCCGCCGCCTTCGCGGGATCTTTCTCGAAGTAGTACGCGGCGGCCACCGGCAACCCCAGCTCGACCGTATGACCATCGCTATACCATCCCTCCGACTCCTGGATCTTCATCAGGGCGTCCGTCTTCGCGTGCGACGAGGACCAGTACCAGGCAATCTGCCCTCCGGCGCCGGAGCATTCGTTGCGCCAGTCGTGCGGATGGACGAGTAACGAGGGATCGATCCAGCCGTAGCGCTCGAGATACGCGCCGAAGGCGGTGATCATCGGCGGGATGCGGGCATCGTCCGTCACGAGCCACGCGTGCCACAGGCCGTCCACGATGTTCTCGCTCATCCACGGCGAGGCACCCCGCACATCGTCCGCGCCGCCCGGATCGTTCTCATGCATGTTCCAGCTGTTCCGCCAGGAGCCGTCGACGCCCAGCCCGTCCGGATTGGCACGCTGCTGGTCGCTCAACCAGCCGACGCGTGCTTCGATCCGCTCGCGATAGCTTTTATCGCCAGTGAGTTCAAAAGCCGCCACCGTCTCGATCAGGCCCAGTCCGGCGAGGCGCTCGGTGAAATAGTCATCGGGATGCTTGTAAGGTCCCGKTGCGCCGTTCCAGCCACCGCTGTTCCACAAGTCGGCCATCTTCGCGACCGTGGAAGCGTCGTGCATCGAGTCGTCGCCGGTCAGCGCGACAGCGAACAGGATCGGCTCGATGTAGACGTACTTGACGTCGCAGGGTTTCCCGTCCGGCAGCCAGCCGCCACCGCAGATCGGACTCACAGCCGGCCCGTCACGCTTGATACCCGCCATATACCAGCGATAGCTCTCTTCGGCCGCCTCGAGGTAGTCCGCTCGCCCGGTGCGTACATAGGCCTTGAACAGGGTCGACGGCCGGTCGAACAGCCAGGCGGTGGTGTCCTTGACCGGCATCGCCGCCGCCCATTTGAACTGCGCATCGACATAGCGTGCATAAGGTTCGTCGCGCGTGGCGACAGACTGGGGCCCGGCGATCAGCGACGCGGTGAGCCACTCGGGCGTCAAGGTGCCCAGCGCCGCGGGACGATCCTTGACCATCCCTCGTGAATACGGCCATGCCGGCACGTCGGCGGTACGGGGCTGGCCCAGCGCGAAATAGTACGCCCCTGGCGCCGCCATGAACTCGGCGCGCACGGCGCGAAGGCTGCCATCACGGAAATGCCAGGTGAGCATGCGTGTTACCGAGGCGGGCACTTCCTTGCCATGTGAGTCGAGGATGCGCAGCTGCCCGGTGTCGCGCAGCGCGCCAGGCGGTAACGGAATACCGACGGACACAGGCAGGTTGTCGCCCTGCCCGGCGATACGCTGCACGTTGATGCGTTGCGCTGCGACCACGCCAGCCTCAGCGGAGCGAGCGCCCTGCGATGCCAGGGGCGCCGTGAGCGCGAGCAGGCAGCCGATCACGAACAGCGAATGAGTTTTCATGCCACCGACGCGGTGGGCAGGTTCGCGCCGGCCAGGTGGTACTCCCAGGTCAATGCGGTGCGCACGATGAAGTCGAGGTCGTCATAACGTGGCGTCCAGCCCAGCTCCTGGCGCAGCCGGTCGCTGCAGGCGATGAGCTTGGGGATATCGCCGGGCCGCCGTGGCAACTCGATGATGTTGAGGGCATGACCGCCGACGCGCGCAACGGCATCGACGACTTCGCGCACGCTATAGCCGTGACCGTAGCCGCAGTTGAGCGTCAACGACGCACCACCATCACGCAGGTGATCCAGCGCCCGCAGGTGCGCCGCTGCAAGGTCTTCGACGTGGATATAGTCGCGCACACCGGTGCCGTCGGGGGTGTCGTAATCCGTGCCATAGATGGACACGCTGCGGCGCTTGCCGACCGCATGCTCGCAAGCCACCTTGATCAGCAACGTGGCCTCCGGCGTCGAATGGCCGATCCGCCCCAGTGGATCGCAACCGGCCACGTTGAAATAACGCAGGATGACATGCCGCACCGCCCCCGTCGCCGACCAGTCGCGGAGCATCGTTTCCGACATCAGTTTCGACGTGCCGTACGGATTGATGGGCCGTGTCTGGGTGTTCTCGTCAGCCACACCGGCGTCGGTCGTACCGTATACCGCCGCCGTGGAGGAAAAGATGAACTTGTCCACGCCAGCCTGCGCGCAGCAGGCCAGGAGGTTCCGCGTATTGCAGGTGTTATTGCCGTAATACTTGAGCGGGTCGCTCATCGACTCCGGCACCACGGTATGGGCGGCAAAGTGCAGCACCGCGTCCACCTGGTAGGTCTCGAGTGTCCGCGACACCAGTTCACAGTCGCCAACGTTCCCCTCGACGAAAGCCGCACCGCGGACTGCTTCGCGAAAACCGGTGGAAAGGTTGTCGATCACCACCACGCGATCGCCACGGGCGACCAGTTGCTGCACCGTGTGGCTACCGATATATCCGGCGCCACCGGTGACGAGGACTGTATTCATGGGTGCCTCCCGGCGTTCGCCGGCGGGAAGTTGTGTGAGAGCCAGCCACCGATCCCTTCGAGCAGTCGGGCACGGTCACCGGTGAGGATGTAGGTGTGGTCGGTCTCGGCGGCATAACGCGTGGTGACCGCCGGGTGGCTCATCACCTTGCCGAAGCACTCGCGGAACTGCCGCGCGTGGTTGAAGTAGTTGCTGATGCCACCRGAGTAGACGAGGTAGAGCTTCATCCCGCGCTCGACCATGCCGGTGAAATCCGCGATGACTTCGTCCCGCGGCGCCGGTGCCACGGCAAATACAGGCTGGGCGGCCTTCGGAGTGACCGAAGCGTCCCCGCCCCCGCGGCGCGTGAGCCGGCGCGCCCAACGCGCCGGGTCGACCAGCCGTGGCAGGTAGTGCCTGAGCTTGTAGCCGAGGGTGCGGAACGCATAACCGTCGAGGAACACAGCACCGGATACGCGCGGATCAGTGGCGGCGACCACGTGGGCGTTCTGCGCGCCGGAACACAGGCCGACGAGCACAAAGCGCTCGCAGCCGGCGCGTTCGGCCAACAGTTTCATGGCATCGTCGACATCCGCGTAGACCTGTTGCGTGCGTGTTTGCTGTCCACCGCTGGCACCGCTGTCGCCGAGCGTCGACAGATCGAAACGAAGGGTCGGATATCCGGCGGCGTTAAGCTGCCGGGTCAGCTCCACATGCAAACGGAACGGACCGATGCGGTGGACGAGACCCGCGTTGAGCACGATAACGCCCGTCGCTCCGCGCACGCCTTCAGGTACGCCAGCGATGCCGACCAGGTGCCGGGCGCGGCCAAAGCGATGGGCTTCCTCGCGCATCACGCGACCTCCTTCAACCGACCGGTCACGGCCTGGATGAGCGGATGCGAAAGGATCGCCGTCTCCAGCCGCTCCAGATCGTTCCACGGCGTCGACGGCGTGATGGTAGCGACACGGCCTCGGTGAGAAACGATGCGCTCCCAACCCCGGCCGGACGACGCGGGCATGGAGTCCAGGACCAGCGTCGGCACGTTGGCAGACGCTACGCTCAGTGCGGACAGCTGGTGGCGTAGGCTCTCGGCGATATCGAAGCCGAGCCACTGCTCTGCCACGTCGCTGTGACTACGCGGCGCGTTGAACCGACCTGCATCCTCGCGAAGCGCCGCCTGCATGGCGTCGAGTTCGGCTACGTAGTCTGCACCCTCGAGCACCGGATCCCACGCGATCACTTCACTGAAGCGTGCCTGCTCCGCGGCGGCAAGGGCGACACTGCCGCCCAGGCGGGCGCCAAAGGCGACGATGCGGTCCACCCCGGCGCGCCGGCGAAGCTCGACCGCGGCCGCTGTCGCGTCACGCACGCAATGCTCCCAGTCCACTTCCGCGCTGCCGCCCGCGGAGTCGCCGGTGCCGTGATAGTCGAAGCGCAGGACGGCCATGCCTTCCTCGGCCAGCGACTGCGCTAGTTGGCGGTAGAGCCGGTGGCAGCGGATCAGGTCCTGGCCGAGCGGCGGGCACATCAGCATGGCGCGACGTGCCGGAACGGACGGCGCGTGATACATGCCGAACAGACCGGCGTCCGGGCCAAAGAAGAACGGCATGTCAGCATCCTGGCGCATCGTTATCTCCGGTAAACCACGCCGACGAAGAATTCAGTTTCGCGGTAGCTCTGGCCCACGGCATCGCTGTTGCGACGCTCGCGCGCCACCGAGGCGTGCCAGCTCCAGTGACGGTTCCACTGCTGGCCGAGGTCCAGGCCCAGGCGTACCGTGTTGTCCTTGCGGTCGAACGAGTCGTATTTGGTTTTTTCGTACGTACCGAAGCCGGTGAGGGTCAGCGTCGGTCTCAGGCGATAGCCCACCCCAGCGCTGACACCCTTCGCCGTCTGGTCGAAGGTGTTGTCGGTGAGGTAGCGAAGCTGGCTGTRCGACGGCGACACCGTCACGCTCAGGCGCGGCTGCTGCCAGACCCAGCTCGCCTCGACGCGCTTTTCCTTGTAGACCTCCGAACCGATGACGGCACTGCCCGTACCGATACCCGTGGCCGCACCACGGCCAAGGCCACCGGTGTTGGCAAAAGGGTCGATCGCTTCGGTGCGGTCTGCGGTGAACCGGTTGGCTCCCAGCAGCCCGGGTGTCGTGATGATGTCTTGCGCCGCGTCCGCGTACTGATAGGTCCCGGCCACGCTCAGCGAGTTCTGCACCGTCGGCTGCCAGCCGATCTGCAAGCGCACCAGCGGGGACGTCGCATCGCGTCCCTGGTCGAAGTTCAGGCGTGTTCCGCCAACCAGGACATCCGCGTCGAAATGCGCCAGCGTGCTCGTATAGCGGAGGTAGGCCTCTTTCCGGTCGTAGTTCGCGCTACTGGGCTGCTTGTCGAAGTCGACCCTCTGGAATTCGAGATTGCCGGACAGTGTGTCGGTAGGATTGAGGTCACGGTACACACGAAATGCGGCCAGAGCGCGCGACGAATCGAACTCGTTCACCTTGGACGCGTAGCTGTCGATGTAGCGCAACTCGACCTGCCCGCGCGCCGCATCGCCGAAGCGCATGCGCAGCGTGGGTCCGACGACGACCACGTTGGTCTGCTGTTGGTTACCGGGGGAATCGGCAGCCAGCTGGTCCACCGGCTGCACGCCGGCATAGTCTTCCAACGAGAAGTCGAGGCGCTCGGGGATCGCGGTCCAGTTGGCCTGGGCGGCCAGCTGGGTCTGCGTCTGCGAGTCGAAGTCGTTCTCCAGGTACTTGCGGTATTCCAGCGTACCGGCCACGTTCGCCTGGAAGGTGGAACCCAGCTGGGTGTACTGGAACGTCGCGCCCGGCGTGAAGACGTTCTCGCTGATTGGCTGGTCCGACGACAATGCGATGTTGTTGCTGTGCTCGATTCCTGCATAGAGCGTGTAATCGAAGGTACCCGCGAGCGCCATGGTGGGTGCCGACGCGAGCCCGATCACGATCGCACGGGCGAGCCTTGTCGATGCCGGCATGTTCCCTCCCTTAGCCCCTGTGTGCGCGGAACGCCTGCCGGTCGTTCCACGCGAGCGTCGTCCTTACGGCGACTGATTGAAAACCACGCCCGCGAGCTTGGCGGGATCGAAATTGGCGACGGCCTGGTTGATCGAGGCCGGCGTGTCGCGTCCGTATCCGGCAACGATGACGACGAAGTCGGCGAGGTCCGCCAGGATGCGTGCATCCGGCGAGCCCTTGACCGGCGGTCCGTCAAGGAAGAGGTAGCGATCCGGATAGCGGCAACGCAGCGAATCGAGCACTGCGCGCATGCGGAAGGAAGAGAAATACTCGCCACTGTTCTCGCGTGATTTCCCCGCTGGGATCAGGCGCAGGCGAGGCACGCCCGTGTGGTACATGATCGACGCGATGCCGYGCGAGGGATGCTCGAGGAAATCGATGAGCCCCCCGGTCCGTGGTTCGACGCCCAGCGCCTTGTGCTGGTTCGGATAGCGCAGGTTGCAGTCCACCAGCAGGCTGGTCTTGGCCTCGTCGAAGGCGAATGCCGCCGCCAGGTTACGGGTGACGAAGCTGCCTCCCGAACGCGGACTGACGGCGACCACCAGCGTGATGA